>JBDHHV010000001.1:0-145554 GCA_039589195.1 Gemmatimonadota bacterium
TCAGCCGTATCGGATCAGCCGTCTCGAGCGGTGACCGCGATCATGCGTCCCGATCGATGCACTGCTCGAAGTTCGGGTTGTTCTCTTCGTCGAACGGAACGGGGAAGTTGACGTCGTCCCCGTAGTCCCCCGCCTGGACCTTGAAATAGGCCCCGGTCGGAAAGACCTCGTCCTCGGTTCGGCCGTACTGGCGAACGAGGCGACGCAGATCGCCGTGTCGGTGACCCGTCAGCCAAAGCCAATAGGCGCGCTCCGCGAAGTGCAGATCGACGATCTCGTCCTGTGACAGCCCGGCGGTCGAGATCGGCGCGAGTCCGATCGTCGCCCGGAGCGCATCATGTAGCGCTTCAAAGCCGGCGAGATCCCCGGCCTGCAGGGCCGCCTCCGCCTCGATCAGGCGAGCCTCGATTCCGTCGGCCAACACGGCATCGGAATCCTTGTTCGGGTACTTGGCCTGGTCGAACTGCTGGATCGACGTGTCGAATCCGACTCCATCCTCATCATCGACCCACGGAGTACGGGGATCGCCGGCCGTGTGCACGTCCCGGTAGGGGAGTCCGTTGATGCCCTCGCTGTTGGCGACCGTCCAGCGCTCATTCTCGACGCCGACGCTGAACACTCCGTTTTCCTGCCGGTCCGTATTCTCCGAGTACCGGACGAGGTATTGGAAGTCCGTGGGGACTCCCGTGACCGCCGCCGCGGCCTCATCGAATC
The DNA here is from genome assembly GCA_039589195.1 of Gemmatimonadota bacterium. Classification (GTDB taxonomy): domain Bacteria; phylum Gemmatimonadota; class Gemmatimonadetes; order Palauibacterales; family Palauibacteraceae; genus JBDHAC01. Next base: position 715 of record JBDHHV010000001.1, read on the forward strand.
GGCCGAGGTCGAGAAGAGTGCGCCCCTTGCCCAGGCGAGCCAGGGACTCCAGGCCCGCGTTTCCGGCTGCCACTGCGCGGGCGATCGCCTCGTCGAAGTTCGCGATCGCCGTGTCGAGAATGTCGTCCGTGGCGACGGGCGAACCGAACTCCAGCGATCCATCTTCGGCAATCCGGCTGAAGGGGACGCCGGAGCAGAAGTTCTCTCCGAAGAAGACATAGGTGAACCCCGCCAGGCTACCCATCTCCGACAGCGGCTCGTTCTTGTCCGCCTCCTCCAGGTCCGTGCTCGCCAGGTACGCGTCCCGCGTGCTCTCGGCCGAGCGTCTCGCCAGGTGCTGGACCTCGAAGTACTGCGTGAGCGAGGAGTTGTCGTCCTGAATCTTCCGCGCGTCGATCTCGATGCGCGTCGGGAACGTGCCGGAAAGCTGGAATTCGTCGGCGAACAAACCCGAGGCCAGGATCTGGCCCTCGGTTCCGCCGCCGCCGACCGGAGCGCCGGCGTACGCCAGCGCGAAGTCTCCGAATGCGCCCAGCCGGCGTGCAGCCAGGCCCGACGCATCCCCGAGGTTGCCGGGGTCTACGATGTCGGGGTCGTCGACATCCAGGAGGCTGTTACAGCCCGTGAGGGCCGTGCCTGCCATTACGAGCGACCCGAGGAGCACGAGGACTCCCCGACGACCAGCCCGGCGCGTCATGCCGTGCATGCTGTATTCGTATCTCATCGGTGATATCCCTATGCAACTCAGAAGTGAAGGTTCAGACGGGCCGTCCACAGCCGCACCGGTGGCGCCGTCCCGAAATCGGATTGTCCGAAGCCCGCGTTGTCGACTCCCTGCGCCCCGAAGGTGTTCACCTCGGGATCGACGCCGCTGTAGTGGGTCCACGTGAACAGGTTCCGGCCGGCTATGGTCAGACTCGCGCGGTCGGCTCCGATGAGCCGTGCCCAGCTGTCGGGTGCCTTGAGCGTGGCTCCCACCTCGCGGAGCTTCAGGAACTCGGCGTTCTCGATGTAACCGGCCTCCGTGCCGCCGAACGCGTCGGCGATGCAGGCCGCCTGCACCCCGAGCGGGGTGCTGGGGTCGTGCCGCTCCTGGGAATTCCCGAGCCGGCAGCGAAACTCGCTCGTGTTGTTGTGCAGGCTGTGCCCGCCGCGATAGTCGAGCAGACCGAAAACCTGCACGCGGTCCCACAGGTCGACGGCCGCGCGGAAGTTGAACTCCGTGGTCGGAATCGCATCGTCGATGAATACGAGGGTGTCGCCGACGGTCACCTCGTCGGGAGCGATGATGCCGTCGTCGTTCGCGTCGCTGAACGTGAAAGGACGCTCCCAATACGCGCCGAGCGGGAACCCGGGCGCGTGCCGCTGCTCGAAGCCGAAGCTGAACGGCTCGACCCCTTCACCCAGCTCGACCAGCTCGTTGTCGTTCACCGAGCCGGTGAACGAGAGGTTGAGCTTCACCGCCCGCGAGTCGATCGCCAACGTCGACAGGCCGAGCTCGATCCCACGGTTCTGCGAGTTGCCGATGTTCTCGAACCGTCCGCTCACCGCTCCGACCGAGGGTGCGATGTTGCGGAAGACGAGCGCGTCCTGTGTGTCCTTGTCGTACAACGTCAGCTCGAGGTTGACGCGGTCCTCCGCCAGGCCCAGGTCGAAGCCGACCTCGAGCTCCTGCGACCGCTCCGGCTTGAGGTTCGGATTGCCCAGGCCCCCGAATGTGCTGGGATCGTTGGGATCCGGGACGAAGGTCACGCCGGTCCCGTCCACCCCCTCGGGGCTCGTCGCCGCCACTCCGCGGAGGAATCGCACGGCGTCGGTGACGCCGGGCTGATTGCCCGACTCGCCCCAGGCCGCGCGCAGCCGCAGGGTGCTGAACACCGAGCCCTCAGGGAAGAAAGGCTCTTCCGAGATTACCCACGAGGCGCTCACCTTGGGGTAGACGACGATGTCGAAGTCCTCGCCGAAGGCGCTGTTGTCGTCGCCGCGGAGGGCTCCAGTGAGGAAGATCCGGTCCTTGTAGCTGAGCTGCTCCTGGACGAAGAGCCCGAACGTCTTGGACGTGATCGTCTCCTCGGTGGCCGTGGTAGTCGCGGCCGTCGCCTGCGATGCGCTACCGGCCGGGAAGTTCTCTCCAACCGTCGAGAGCCCCTCCACGCTCTCCTCGAAGTACTGCAGCCCGACGGAGGTCTGAGAGCCGATGTCCGAAGTCAGCTGGGCCCTCGCGGTGCTCGACACGTCCGCCGTGTAGGTGAAGGACTGGAACCGGTCCACCTGGCGGGCGCCGGTGTCCAGACCAAACGCCTGGATCGCGCCCACGGGGAAGAACTGCACGTCTTTGCGGTTGGTCACGTCCAACCCGCCGGAGGCGCGCACGTTCAGCCACTGGAACGGATCCCAGTCTCCGGTACCGCTACCGATGAAGCGCTCGATGCGCTGGTCCACGATGATGGTCTCGAGCTCTTCCGGTGTGAACGCGAACCAGCTATCCGGGTCGACACCGCCGAACAGCCCGTTCAGGTGGAACCCGAGGATGTTGTTGTCGTTCTGGGGAAGAGACACCGCGCTGGACACGTATCCGGTGGACAGCGACAGATTCAGGTTGTCGAGTGCCTGAGCGCCCAGGTTCGCGCGCAGGTTGACCCGCCCCAGATCGTTGGCGGGGAGCGCTCCATCCTCGCGCTCCCACAGCCCCGACGCGAAGTACGTCAGCGCATCGCCGCCGCCGGACACGTTGGCGCTCACCCGCTGCCGGTCTCCCTGGCGGAAGGGTGAGGTGCTCGAATTCTCCAGCAGGTTGAAGCTCTGGACCTGCGCCTGCTGGCAGCTGCCCGCGGCCACCTGCACCAACGAGCACGTGTTCCCATCGGCATCGACGCCCTGAAAGTTCGCCGGGTAGTCGTTGGCGTCATTGATCAGTCCGCCCTCGACCGAAAAGCGCCACCGCGTCTGGCCCTGGCGACCCTTCTTGGTCGTGATTCGGATAACCCCGTTGGCGGCCTGTGTCCCGTACAGGGTGGCGGCGGACGGTCCCTTTACGATCTCGATCGATTCGATATCCTCCGGGTTGATGTCGTCGAGCCGCGATGGAGCCTGGCCGCCCGCCAGGTTGGTGGCGTCGCCGAAGAAGTCGCCCGACTCGTTCGATACGCGCGCGCCATCCACGTAGATCAGCGGCTCGTTGTTGAGCGACACGGAGGCCGCCCCTCGCACCCGGACGCGTGAGCCCGCGCCCGTCGTCCCACCGCTGTTGAGGATCTGGACGTTGGACACACGTGCGTTCAGCAGGTCCGAGAACGTGGGAATCGCGGCCTCCTCGACGAGATCCCCGTCGATGGTGCCGATCGAGTTCCCCAGCTCGCGTTTGCGTTGATTCCCGGTGGCCGTCACCACGAGCTCATCCACGCCGACCGCGGCGATCGCGAGCCCGAAGTTGGCGGTCGTCGTCTGACCGGCAGCCACCGTTACGAATTGCGATGCTTCTTCGAAGCCGATGAAGCGGACTCGGACCTCCCATTGTCCGACCGCGACGCCTTCGATCCGGTACCGCCCCTGAGCATCGGTGACGGCGCCGACGTCGCCTCCTTGCAGGAACACCGATGCTCCCTCGAGCGGCTGCGTGCCCGTCTCGTCGGTCACGCGTCCCGCGATCGCTCCCTGTTGGGCCTGTGCCTGGCTGACTGCCGGCACCGTGACCAGAGCAACTGGGAGCAGGATGCGCAGGAGGACACGTCGTCCTCGTGCAAACCATGAAGTCTCCATGCGCCACCTCCTTGGTGGTCTGCAGGGGGCGGCACGCCGTTTTCTCAGGGCGCCACCCGCCCGGGGCTCCGCGCGGAGCCCATCTCTCGGTCGTGAACTCGACCGTCCAATCCAGGTTGACGCTAGGAAACGGGGGAGAGAAAGCGATACGGATTTGCAGCGAATCACGGGGGGGTGCAGCGAACGGGTAGTCCGCTGCGGTCAAATCACGCGCGAGGCCGTACTCTTGGCGTGCTCCGGCTGTCCGCCGGCGGGGGCGCAGCCGGTCTTCAAAGTCGTTGGCCGAGGGCCTGCTCGATGCGCCGCCTCCGGCCACGGCTCAACCGAAGCCTCGTCCCGTCGTCCAGTACCACGACGTACTCGCCCCGGAAATAGGGTTGCAGCTCCCGGACGAAATCGAGGCTTACGATCGAGGAGCGATGGACACGCACGAAGCGCGAGGGGTCGAGAGACTCCTCCAGGCTCTTCATGGTCATCCGCAACAGATACGATTCGGGGCCGACGTGCACGCGCACGTAGTAGTCCGCCGCCTCGATCCAGTCGATGTCGCCCACGTCGATGAAGAACACCCGTCCCCCGCGCTTGACGACGAGCCGATCGAGATAGGGAACCCGGGGGCCAACGTGCACCGTCGTGGATGAGTGCGGCGGGTCGGGACCGTCGGTCTCGGTCGGCACGCGCGCTTCCGGACGGTCGGCCAGCATCGCGCTCACCCGCTTGGCGAACGCGGTGTCGTGGTTGTGTCGCACTTCGGTCTTCACGCGCTCCAGCGCTTCGTAAAACCGAGCGTCCTCGAAGGGTTTGAGCAGGTAGTCGAGCGCGTGGACCTCGAAGGCGCGAATCGCGAACTCGTCATGCGCCGTGATGAATATGACGAACGGAACCCTGTCCGCCCCGGTCTCCTGCAATACCTCGAACCCGTTCAACTCGGGCATCTCGACGTCGAGGAAGAGGAGGTCGGGCCCCTGCTCCTCGATCAAGGCAACCGCCTGCGAGCCCGATCCACACTCGGCCACGATCTCGATGTCGGGGTCGCCCTCCAGCAGCAGCCGGATCCCCTCGCGGGCCAACGGCTCGTCGTCGACGATCAACGTTCGGATTGCGACCATGTTCTCCACCCAGGCGTCAGGAGTCGCAGCGCGGGTCTCCCTTATGAACGAGTGGAGAGGGCACAACGTGCCAAGCGCACCAGGGCCCGGCCGCCGCATGGCGAGCCGGGCCCTGGCTGTCAGACCCTACGGGAGCTGCGAGACCGCCTCTTGTTTCCGCGGCATCATCTCCTCGCGCATGGCCAGGTGATAGGCCGTGGAGGCCACGACCACCGCCGCCTGCATGAGGTCCTCGATGACCAGGTGGTCGAACGTGTCGAGCTCGGTGTGGTGCGTGTTGATGCCGTACTCGATCGGGTCCTGGATGAAATTGAAGCCGGGGATGCCCGCGCGGTCGAACGCCAAGTGGTCGGTGCCGCCGGTGTTCCCGTGCCGGACCGCCACGACGCCCAGATCGCGGAACGGCCACAGAAGCTGCTCGAAGATCGGGATCGCTTTGGCGTTCGATTGATCCCAGATCCCGCGCAGACGCCCCGTGCCGTTGTCCACGTTCAGGTAGGCAGAGATCCGGTCGTGCAGCTCCTCGTGGTTCGCGACCCAGTTACGCGACCCCAGGAGCCCCTGTTCCTCACCGCTCCATAGCGCGATCCGGATCGTACGCCGCGGCTGCACCCCAAGGGTCTTCAGGATGCGCATGGCCTCCATCATGACGATGGATCCGGCCGCGTTGTCGGTGGCTCCACCCCCCATGTGCCACGAATCCAGGTGCGCGCCGATCATGACGTACTCGTCCGCCTTGTCGGTGCCGGGCAGGTCGGCGAGCGTGTTGTACTGCTGCAGGTCGTCGGCGAAGAACGTGGTCCTTACTCCCATTTCCAGCTCGACCGGGTGGCCGGACTCCAGCGTCCGATAAAGCTGGTTGTATTGCTCACGGGTGAGCGCCACGTGGGCTATGTTCTCGGCCCCCGGCTCCCGCTGGCCGCCGCTCCCGCCGCGGATCACTCCGTCATTTCGCGAGGAGATGCTGAGAAGCGCGAGCGCCCCCTCCTCCCGGCCCATCTGGATCACGGCGTTCGAGAGTGCCCGGCGGGCCCGGAATTCGGCCATACGGGCCTGGATGTCCGGCGGTGGTCCACCGTCGCCCGCCCGCGGCTCCGGCTCGGGCTCGAGCAGATCCTCGAGCGAGGTGCGGCGCTCACGGTGCTCGAACTCGGGGACCACGTCCTGCGGCGCATCGATCATCACGAACGCGCCCGACAACTTGCCGCGGTATTGATCGAGCTCGGACGAATCGGAGACCATCGCGTGGATAACGGGGCCTCGCACGAGTCCGTCCGTGCTCCCGCTCCAACCGAGCGGCTGCGCCTGGAGAGGTTGGACGAACGGCGTGAGGATGCGACCTTGGAATTCATCCAACCGCCAACCGGTCCCGAACTCTCCCCACGGCTCGATCATCACGTTCTCGAGACCCCATTCCCGGAACATCTCGGCCGTCCACTCGTTGGCCTTCTTCATGCCTGGAGACCCTGTGAGTCGGGGGCCGATGATCTCGGTCAGGTGGTGAGCGAGGGCTTCGATCTGCGAGCGCTCCAGCCCTTCCTCCCGGATCTGCTGGACCAACTCCACGTCTACCGCCTCTTGAGCCATCTGGGAAGAAGCGGGGAGAGGGAAGAGAACAGCCGGGAGCATCAACAGGGGGATCAAACGATGGTGGCGCATGGGCGCACCCTCCGCCATGAGGTTTCGATTGTCGTGCTCGAATTCGTATTCGTATTCAAATAGGTTTGACACTTGAACGATACGGTACGTTACCGCCTCGGTACGTTACCGCCTCGGTCCGTTCCCGCCAGTCCTCTCCGGCAGCCCTATTCACCAGCGCCCTCCGGGTCGCGCTCGACGGACCACCCGAGTGGCTATATAGGTGGCCATCGCACTGGCTGAGCGCCTTGCTCGAACCATCGATACAGACTAGTTTGTAATGCAGACCAGATGGTGTTACACACCTTTGGGCGCGAGTGACGCGCGACATGAGTGCCGATGCGGTACTCGTGCCCCGCATTTGGAGGTGAGTCCCGTGACGGAACGAACCGATGCACCCGATCTGGAATCCATACATGATCTGCAGAACCTCGAGGAGCGGAGCTACCGAACGACGCAGCGGGACGGTCTGATCGATTTGCTGGTGGGACTGGGGTTACTGGGGTTCGGGCTAGGTGTGCTCCTCGATATCCCGATGCTCACGGTCCTGGCGCCCGCGCTTCTCGCGACGATGTGGCAACCTCTCCGTGACCGGATCACGACCCCGCGGCTCGGCTACGTTCGGTTCAGCGAGCCTAGACGAAAACGAGAACGGCGCGGGCTGTGGGCCGTGCGCTGGGCTCTCGTGGGGACCGTGGCTGCGGGAATCGCGGTGTGGATGGTGTTCGACCGGGGTGGGGAGTCGCTTCGGGAGACGATGAGCGGCCTCGGGCTGGCTCCGTTCGCGCTCATGGTGGCGCTGCTGCTGGGAGTGGCCGGGCTCGCGCTTCGGGCACCGTGGTTCCTCGGCTACGCGCTACTGGCGGTCGTGGCCGCCGCACTCGTCCCCCTCGGTGTGCCCGGCGAGTACGGGCTTACCGGCGTCGGGGCCGCGATCACGCTCACCGGGCTCGCGAGGCTGATCCGCTTCATGCGTCGCTACCCGCGGCGGGCGGCCGAGGCGTCGTCATGAGCGACACGCCCGAGACGCAAACGCTCACGGATCTGGACAAGCTCGTCCATGAGCCGGCCCGGCTCATGGTCATGGCACACCTGTACGTGATCGAGGAAGCGGACTTCACGTTCCTCGCGAACCAGACCGGGCTCACGGGCGGCAACCTGTCCTTCCACCTCGGAAAGCTGGAGGAGGCCGGGTACATCGAGGTGGAGAAGCAGTTCCGGGAGAAGATCCCATGCACGCTGCTCAGGCTGACCCGAGCGGGTCGAAGCGCGTTCAACGATTACCGGAGCCGGCTGACACGACTGTTCGAGACGCTCCCGGAGTAGCCTGGGTCAAGCCCCGCTCACGCTCATCCGAGATGGCGCGGACTGCCAGGGTCCTTCAGCAGCCTCCTAGACCAGTCTAGACGTCAGTGTCGGCCGGGTCGTCCTGGTGCTCGTCCCCGTCGCTCTCTCCGTCGCCCAGCCCGAGCGCACGCATCCGGCGCCACAAGGTCGTCCGGCTCATCCCGAGGAGCTCGGCGGCCCGCGCCCGGACTCCGGCCGCCGTATGCAACGCGGCCACGATCGCATCGCGCTCGTCATCGCGTCGCCCCGGTGCATGATAACGTCGGCCCTCGGCCCCGTCGGCGCGGATCTCGGGCGGGAGATGCTCCAGTCCGATCTCGCCTGTCCCGGCCCGGATCGCCGCGCTTTCCACGGCCGCCATGAGCTCGCGCACGTTGCCGGGCCACTCGTGCGCGCGCAGGGCGCGCATGGCGGGTAGCGAGACCGCAGGTGGCACGCCGCCCGACGAGCGCTCACCCAGGCGACGGAGCGTGTGGTGCACGAGAAGGGGGACGTCTCGCTTGCGCTCGCGCAGGGGCGGGACATGTATCGGAAACACGTTCAGTCGGTAGAACAGGTCATCGCGGAAGCGACCGCCCTCCATCTCCTCGCGCAGGTCCCGGTGGGTCGCGGCGACCACCCGAACATCGACGGGCTGGGGCCTGGTCGCGCCCACCGGGGTCGCTTCGCGCTCCTGGAGCACGCGAAGCAGACGCTGCTGGAGCCGCAGGCTCATGTCGCCGATCTCATCCAGGAAGAGCGTGCCTTCGTTCGCGGCGGCGAACAGACCCTTCTTGTCTCGCGTGGCTCCGGTGAACGCCCCTCGTACGTGTCCGAACAGCTCCGACTCCAGCAATCCTTCCGCGAGCGCGGCGCAATTGACGGGCACGAACGGTCCGGTCTCGCGGGGGGAGAGATGGTGGATCGCGCGCGCGACCAGCTCCTTCCCGGTCCCCGTCTCGCCGATGACCAGGACGGTGGCGTCGGAGGCGGCCACCTGCCGCACCAGGTCGATCAGCTCCGCCATCGGAGCCGACTGACCGACGATCCCGTGATTCGTGGCGGCCTCGAGGCGCTCGGGGGAGGGTCGGCGCTCGAGGAGCTCCGCGACCCTCCGGCTCAGCTCCTCGGGGTCGACGGGCTTGGTGAGGAAGTCGTCCGCCCCGAGGTGAAGCGACTCCACCGCGGTCTGGACATCGCCGTAGCCGCTGATCATGAGGATCGGAATGGGGGAGCCCCGCCGCCGGAGGACCTCCACGACCTCGAGCCCGCCGAGCCCCGGCATCCGTACGTCGAGGAGGAGGAGGTCCACCGCCTCCCGCTCGAGGACCTCCGACGCCTCGGGCGCGTTGGCGGCCGTCTCGATCCGGTAGCCCTCGTCGCGCAGCAGCTCGGCGGTCGAGCGCCGGAACGCGACATCGTCATCTACGATGAGTAGCAAGCCGGAGTCGGTGCGTGGGTGCGGGCCGGAGGGCGTCGTCACGGAGTCTCCTCAGCCGCTCCACGCTCGGTGGCTACCGGAAGCTCGACTCGAATGGTGGCGCCCGGACCTGGCTCGCGGTTCATGGCGCGGATGCTTCCTCCATGCCGGCGCAGCACACCCTGCGCGATGAACAACCCGAGCCCGACTCCGTGTACCTCTTCCTTGGTGGTGAAGAAGGGGTCGAACAGGCGGGGCTTCGCCTGGTCCGGAATGCCCCGTCCGCGATCCGAGACTTCGAGCCGTACGCGACCGTCCACCGCTTCCAGGTAGATCTCGACCGGTCCCCCGTCGGGGCTCGCTTCCTGGGCGTTGGTGAGGAGGTTGTGAAGGACTTGCTTCAGCGAGTCTGGTGGCACCGCCACGTCGGCCTGGTCTGGACCCGTGACGCTGATCTCCCAGCGGCCTTCGCGATCGCCGAGCTCGGCCAGCGACACGACATCGCCGACGACTGCGCGCGCGTCGCACGCGGTCGCACCCGGGCTGACGGGACGGTTCAGGTCGAGCATGCGCTCCGCGAGCTCATGCATTCGCAGCAGCTCCTCGATCGCCAGGTCGGTGAACTCGCGCGCCTTGGGGTCAGTGGCCTGACGCCGCACGATCTCGAGGCAGTTTCGCACGTTGGCGACGGGGTTTCGGATCTCGTGGGCCAGCTCGGTGACCAGACGTCCGGCGGCTACCAGCCGATCTCGTTGAATGAGCTGAGTCTGGAGAGCCTGGAGCCGCGTCTGGCGGTCCTCTAGCTCCGCGTTCGCCTCCCCCAGCTCCTCGAGCCGGGCCGCGAGCGCGCGTCGCATCTCGCCGAAGGCGCCGCTGACCGTGGCGACCTCGGACACGCGCGACGAAGGGAGGGGAGCGTCGAAGTCGCCCGCGGCGAGGTCGCGTGAGGCACCCGCCAGCGCGCGCACGGGTCGAGACATCCCCCGCGCCACGACCGAACCGACCGCCAGCGTGACAAGGAGCGCCAATCCGCCGGCGATCAGCGCCGCACGCCGCAACCGCGGCAGCGCGGCTAGCTCCCGGTCGGCCGAGCGGACGAAGAAAGCCACCCCGGCTTCCCCCAGCGGCGCGGCAGTGCTCCAGTACCGCCCGGCGCCCGGGATCTGAAGGTCGGTCACCTCGACGCTACCGGGGGGACCGCCCACGGTCGGCTGAACACCAGCGCTCACGATCGCCGTCGCTACGTCAGGAGGCACGGTCGAAGCGACCAGGGCCCCGTCACGGCCCACGAGCACGACCTCGGAGTGGGTAAGCCCCGCCAGTACCTCGGCGGCCCGGGCGTCGAGGGCGAGCGCGACCCCGGCCACGCCGATCTGCTCCTCGCCCCGCCGAACGGCGGCGAGCGCGACCTGGTGTAGTTCGCCGTCTGTGTACTGCACCGCATACGGGCTCTCTCCCGACGTCGCCGCGGTCACCAGATCGGGCGCCGGCCGCGGGCCCACCCACACTTCACCCCCGGGCTCGACGACCACGGGATCCTCGCCCCACTCCGCGGAGAGCTGCTCGGCCTGCACCACACCAGCCACCCGGTCACCGGCCGCGAGTGCGGCTCGGAGCGCCTCGGTCTCGGACAGAACCTGCGCGTGCATGCGCAGGGCCTCCGCCTGGGTCGATTGCCGATCGGCCAGGAGCGGCGGCGCCATCGCGAGGTCCTGGCGCATGTCCTCTTCCAGCTCGGCCGCGAGCCGACGCTCGAGCGTCACGCCCCCGACGAGCAACGCGGCGAGAAGAGTCCCCCCGAGCGTGACCAGCAACGCGCGATGAAACGTGAGAGTCATGGAGAGAACATAAGGCCGGAGATCGAGACAGGGACCCAGCACCGGAGGCCGTGGGCCAGGACCCCGGACCGGGACCCCGGTCGGGCCCCGGCCAACGGGGTCCTCATGCTACTGAGTCCGGAGGATGGTGATGCGACCGACCGGGCTCGAGAACCCGTGCAGCGCGGCGTCCAGGTCATCGTTTCCGACGACGCCGGAGTGCATGCGGATCACGCCGTTCTCGGCGAGAGCGGGATCGCTCGTCCCGGTGCCGGGATCCGTGCTCGGCACGCCCGTCAGCGCGGGACAGGGGGGAACGAGGTCCGCGAAGTCCTCCGTGTTGATCTCGGACCCCGCGTCGTAGGCGTTCGTATACAGAACGATTTGTTGCCCCACCTGCGAGGGGAGAAGCTGCGAGTCGAGTCCGGTGAACCCATCGTTCGTGCAGATGAGCATGGAGATGAAGGAGAGGTAACGGGCGCCGGGCTCGGCATCGATCGTGAAGCTGACGCTCGATCCCGGAAGTACGGGGGGCGGGGTGCCCGCGACGGCCACGACGACGCTGGAGACGTGATCGCTCGCGTTCAGCCGGTCCAGCATCGGCTGGAGGTTCCCGTTCTCGGCGATCTCGCGCACCCCGAGGCTCGCGGGCACACCCGTGTCGAAGAGGTCGTCGGCCCCTTGATGCGTGGCGACGAGCGGCGGTGTGAGCGGCTGCCCGCCGGTCAGGTTATCGATCGTGACGCTGTACGTGCGCGCCTGCGAAACGCCGCCGTTGCGCTGCCCGAAGCCCGCCTGCGCGTCGGGGCCACCGGTCACGGCGCTGTCCATGCCGCAGCCCGCCAGCAACGCGACGCTGCCGAGCGCGGCGATCCACCCGAGTACTCGATTCCTGCTCAACGTGACCTCCTGCGTGTGGGAGTGCCTGGTACACTTGCGGCGTCACCCCGACGACCGCGCGTTCCGGTGGTGTAATGGCACGGCCCGCGCCCCTCGAGGCTCATAGGCTCCGGGACGGGCCTTGTTGTTGTCCCCCAATCGGTTGAGAATGCGAGCGGGCACGGAGAGCCTGCCCGGAGCCCGTTTCACACGCTGATCTGCAACGGTCTGCAACGGCCGTTGAAACGCTTGACCGGTGCTTGACCCGCGTGAGACAGGCTGAACTCCGAAAGGAGGCGTCTCATGCATGCGCGCAGGATGGTCAAGGTGATGCTCATTGCCGTGACGGCGGCGACCGCGATCCAGGCAACCCCGCTTTCAGGCCAGGAGCGGGCAGGCCGGAGGTGGTCGCTCACCCTGGCTTTTGGCCAACGGGTGGGTGGACCCTCGGGCGTTCTCGAAGGCGCGATGCGGGATGGGGGGTTCGCGGCGTCTACGGAATGCTGGCTCTTCTGTACGGGGGAGATCGAGCACCCATGGACGAGTGGGCCGGGATTCACGGGTCTCCTCGCGGTCCGGTACGCGCTCAACCCGCGGTTGTCGCTCGAGGCGCTGTACTCGCCCGGAGGAGATCAGGTGACCTTCGGCGCGGCAGACGAGCTCCTCAATCTCATGGTCTCCCACGCGGTCACCACGATGGGGCCGTCGCCTCGACGACCCTGAGGCTGGTGGAGCGGGAAGGCCGCTCGGGTGCGCTTCGAGTCGGGATCGGTCCGGCAGTCTATTCGATCAAGTCAGGGCAGGGACCCCCGGACCGGACGGGGAACGATCGGAACTCCACGCGCGTCGGGTTTCTGATCGACGGCGGCCTGGAGCTGCCCGATCGATCACGAGTATTCCTGGATGTCCGCGCGCAATGGCGCTTAGCGGGGAGCGCGGTCTTCGGACCCTACGAGGCGGGGTTGTCGAACGTCGAGCGGAAGACGCTCCCGGAGACCGACGCGACCTGCAACCACTTGTTCTTCTCAGTGGGCCTCGGTGTGCGTCTCTAGTCGGGTGCCACGGTGCGGTCGGGAGGCGTTGACGCGACTCGGTGGAGGTCAGGGGGCCTCCCTGACCTCGAGGCGGATGTCGTCGAACCAGGCCCGCCCGTGAGTCGACGTATCGTCCGTGTCGACCATCAGGGCGATGGCCGTGGGTGCCTCCGGGTCCTCGCCGAAGAACGCTCGATAATCGGCCAGCACGTCGCGGCGCTCGGACACCCATGCTCCCGCGCGCGCGTCGCCGCTCCGCAACACGATCATGGCCACGCTCTTCACGTACGGGCTCGGGTACACGCTCCCGGGTGGCTCCCTCGACGCCCACACGTAGCAGAGGGCATCCCTGATCGAGCCACCCTCGCCGAACACGACGAAGAGCCGCGCCGCGTAATCGTCGCCGGCGCGCTCGAGTTCACGCGTGTTGCCGGCCAGGCTGCTTGCGACCTTCCAGCGCCACTCGATCGTGCCCTCGCTCACGGGGTTCAGGTAGAGCGGGCGCACCACAGCCGAACCCGCGGCTTCGCTGATCGCCCGCAAAACGTGGGAACCCTCTTCCTCCACCACCGCGTACACAGTCCGACCCCTACCCAGATTCTGGGCTCGCCACCGATCCTCCCATCCCGCCTCGAAATCCTCGACGACCGTTCGGAGTTGGGGCTGGGCGGGCTGAGCGAAGGCTTCCGGCGGGCTCCCCAGGAGGATCCGCAGCCCCGAGAGGGTCCACAGCAACATCGGGCCCAGGCGTCGTCCGATACCTGTTCGCATGCTCACCTCTTGCTGCGATCGCCTCCGCGGGGGCAGACTCTCCGGGTCCCACCCCCGGCGTGAAGCGCCATTCACCACAGGCGGTGTCAAAGATGTCCCCGCACGAGACGCCAGGCCACGATTTCCCGCCGTGTTCCTTGCCGGGATCGTCCGCCGGCGGACGGTTCGCTCGTGGCCTCCTCACGCTCCCCGCCGCGTCCTCCGGTTGGAACACGCCGACCTACGACCACGGTTCCACGTTGGAGTTGGGTCACGAATCGCCGTCTGCGCGGGCTCCAATCACCGTGGCGGGTGGATCCCGTGCAGTTCATGGAGCACCTGTGGCTGGAGGACACACGGTGAAGTCCGCCATGATCACGCTCTCCTCGATCCTGCTGTTGGTGGGCTGCGCGGAGGGGGACGGAGTGGGAGCGCCGGACTCCGGCTCGACGCTGACCGTGCTCTACGCCACGGACGAGCGGAGCCTATACCCCGCTTCGGACGATGTGCCGCTGCGACTCCTGTTCTCACCCCTGGTCTCGGATGAACCCCTCGAGGGGAGGGAAGACCGGCCGCTCGTCCCCATCCGTGCTACCCAGTGCCGGGGTGCCCGCCCCGAGCTGGCGGAGCGCTGGGAGCATTCGGCTGACTGGCGTGTGTGGAGGATCACGCTCCGGGAAAACCTCCATTGGCACGACGGAGCCCCTATCACGGCGCACGATTTCGCGTTCACCGTCCGGCTCTGGAAGCGCCCGGACGTCGGCCATTGGGCAGGTGCACCGATCGACTCCGTACACGTCGAGGATAATCTCACATTCCAGATTCACTACAATAGGCCAAGTCGCGATATATTAAACGGTTGGGATGTCTTTTACCCGAAGCATCTCCTTGAGGGGTTGGACCCTGCCGAGTTCTGGGACTGGGAGTTCTGGAGCCGACCCGTGGGCAGCGGTCCGTTCCGATATGTGAGGCACATCCCCGGGCAGATGGTGGAATTGGAAGCGGTTCCGAGCTACCCGGTGGGGGCGCCCCAATTCGAGCGGCTGTTCGTCAAATGGGGTGGTGGGAGCCCGCTGGCCGAATTGCGCAGCGGGAGCGTGGATGCGGTCGAGGGGGTCGATCCGCTCGAGGCCGCCGCCCTGGAGCGTGACGCTCGCTACGAGGTCCATCATCTGGCATACCCGGGAGGAGTCAGGATCTTCTGGAACCACCGGCTCCCGCTCCTGCGTGAGCCTTCGGTCCGCACGGCCTTCACGCAGGCCATCGATCGGGCGGAACTGCACCGAATCCTCGGGTTGCCCGAGGGCTTGCCCGTAGATGACGGTCTTCACAGCCCGTGTCAGACCGCGCGTGGCGAGCTTCCGGAGGCGGTGGAGCACGATCCCGCCGCTGCGGCCGAGCTGCTTACCGCCGCGGGCTGGACCGATGAAGACGGCGACGGAATCCGTGAACGAGCCGGGCAGCCGCTTTCATTCACCCTGGACGTGCCGGCGGGGTGGCTGCAGGCGCCCCAGGCCGCCACATACGTGCAGGAGCGTCTCGCTCGCCTGGGAGCGGGGGTCGAGATCCGCAGCCTCGAACTGCCTGTCGTCGGCGAACGCTTCCAGAGCGGGGATTTCGAGGCGCTGATCTGGGTCACCGGCCCCTGGCCCGACCACCACATCGAGCGGTTTGGCGAAGGCTCGTGGCTAGGCTACGAGAATGCGCGCCTGGCCGCGCTCCTCGAGCAGGCCAACCGAACGATGGAGCATGCCGCCCAGGACAGCCTGTATCGCGAGATTTCGGCCATCTACCGAGCTGATATGCCGGCGACGTACCTCTATCCGAAGGTCGACATGAATGTCACGACCGATCGCGTGCTGGGGTATTCCTCGGAGTTGGGAGACCTCATCCTCAACCTCCACCGTCTGTCGCTGGCAAAGCCCAGATAGGTGGCTTACCTCAGGTGGCAGGCGACGGCTTGCCCGGGCTTCTTCTCCTCCAGCTTCGGCGTGAGATCCAGACACACCTGCTGCGCCTCCGGGCAACGCGAGGCAAACGGGCAGCCACGAAGCGGCTCGCTCGGGGACGGGAGCTCACCGCGTAACCGGATGCGCTCACGTCGATACTCGGGATCGGGATCGGGGACCGCAGACAAGAGGGCCTGCGTGTAGGGGTGGAGCGCGCCGTGGATCAGGTCGCCGACCGGCGCCTCCTCCATGATCCGGCCCAGGTACATGACGGCCACGCGGTCCGCGACCCGCTCGACCACGCTCAGGTCGTGCGAGATGAACAGGAGCCCGATCCCGCGCTCTCGCTGGAGCCGCAGCAGGATCCCCAGCACCTGCGCCTGAACCGAGACGTCGAGCGCCGAGACGGGCTCGTCCGCGACGAGGAGATCCGGCTCGCAGGAGAGCGCTCGCGCGATCGCGATCCGTTGCCGCTGTCCCCCGGACATCTCGTGCGGGTAGCGCTGCATGAAGTACGGCTCCAGTCCGACGGACTCGAGTAGCTCCTCGACCTTCGCGCTCTCATCGTGCTTGTTGGCGAGTCGGTACAGCCGCATCGGCTCGGCGATGATCCGCCTGATCTGGAGCCGCGGGCTGAGAGAGGCGTACGGGTCCTGAAAGACGATCTGCATGCGCTGCCGGAGCGGTCGCAGCCGCCGGCGACCGAGCTTCAGGACGTCGACGCCGTCCAGCATCACGCTGCCGTCGGTGGGCTCCACGAGTCGCAGGACGGATCGGCCGAGCGTGGTCTTCCCGCTCCCCGACTCGCCGACCAGTCCCAGCACCTCGCCCCGGTCGAGTCCGAGGTCGACCCCGTCCACGGCCCGGACCCAACTCCGTTCCCCGAACCACCGGCTCCCGAACGGGAAGTGGGTCTTGAGGCCGGAGACCTGGAGGAGGCTCAACGGTCCTTCACCTTGTAGCAGGCGCACACGCGACCGTAGGGGAGAGTGCGCATGGACGGGAACTCATCCACGCACTCCTCGTCCGACAGCTTGCAGCGTGGGTGGAAGGTGCAGCCGCCGGGGAGCTGGAGTAGATCCGGCACGGCCCCCGGAATCCCGGTGAGCGGGTCATCGCGCCCCGCACCCAGCCTCGGAACAGAGTGAAGCAGGCCCTGGGTGTAGGGGTGCTTCGGGTCGTCGAACAGGTCCTGGGTTCGCCCCAGCTCGAACAGTTTCCCCGTGTACATGACCAGCATCCGCTGCGCCATCTCCGCCACCACGCCCAGGTCGTGCGTGATCAACAGCGTGGCCATGTTGTACTGGGCCTGAAGGTGACGCATCAGGTCCAGGATCTCGGCCTGCACGGTGACATCCAGCGCGGTGGTCGGCTCGTCTGCGATCAGGAGCCGCGGCCGCGTGCAGGTGGCGATCGCGATCACGGCGCGCTGCCGCATCCCGCCCGAGAGCTCGAACGGGTACGCATTCACACGCTTCTCGGGCTCGGGGATCCCGACTCCGCCCAGCACCCGCACGGCTTCACGATCCGCTTCGTGCCTCGACATGCCGCGGTGGAGCTGGAGCACCTCGGACATCTGTCGCCCGATCGGATACACGGGGTTGAGCGCGGCGCCGGGTTCCTGGAACACCATCCCGATCTCGCCGCCGCGGCTCTGCCGCAGCTTCTCGCGCGTCACCCGGCGCAGATCCTCGTGGCGGAACAGGATCTTCCCGCGGACGATCTGACCCGGCCACGGGACGAGGTCGAGGATCGACATGGCCACGATCGTCTTCCCGCACCCCGACTCGCCGACGAGGGCGACGGTCTCGCCCTCGTTCACCTCGAACGTGACATCGTCGACCGCGCGTAGCTCGCCCTCGTCGAGAAAGAAGTAGGTAGCGAGCTCTTCGACGCGCAGTAGGGCCATGCTAGTCGCGACCCTGGATCGAACGGCGGGTCGAATCTCGGCCCGACGTGCGCTGACCCGACGTGCGCTGGCCCATCACACGTACCTGCGCATGAGCGTCTTCGGGTCGAGGGCGTCGCGCAGGCCGTCCGCGAGCAGGTTGAAGGCGAGGATCGTGCTGCTGAGCAGGAGCCCGGGGAACAGCGCGATCCACCAGTAGGTAAGCAGCGCGTCCTGCCCGCCGGACATCATGTTCCCCCACGAGGGCGTGGGCGGCCGAATCCCGATGCCCAGGAACGAAAGCCCGGCCTCCGCGCCGATCATCCCGCCGACCATGAGGGCCGCGCTCACCAGCACTGGTGCGAGCGCGTTGGGGATCAGGTGGCGGAAGATGACCAGCCGGTGCGGGAGCCCGATCGCGCGCGCGGCCTCGATGAACTCCCGCTCCTTGAGCGACAGGATCTCTCCCCGGATGAAACGCGCCGTCCCCGTCCACGAGGTGAACCCCAGGATCAGGACGAGCGCCAGGAGGTTTGCTTCGAACACCCCCACCAGCGTGAGGAGCAGGAAGAAGGTCGGGATCGCGATGATCACGTCGACGATGCGCATGAGCACGTTGTCGAGCACGCCGCCGAAGTATCCGGCAAGCGAGCCGAACACGGTGCCGAATGTCACGGCCACCAGGACAGCCAGGAGCCCGACCGCGAGCGACACACGAGCTCCGAACACCGCGCGGCTGAACAGGTCGCGGCCGAACTCATCCGTCCCGAACAGGTGCTGCAGGGAGGGGCCGAGGTATTGCGTCTCGGTCGGGTTCTCGATCGCGGCCGGGTCGTACGGGGCCAGGAGCGGCGCCAGGATGGCGACGAGGTAGAAGAGGACGATCAGGTACAGCGCGGCCACCGCCAGCTTGTTCTCGCCGAACCGACGAATGGCGACGCGGAATGGGCTCTTCCCCTTCGCGATGGCGGCCGCAGCGTCTAGCTGTTCGCTGGTGAGCCGATGCACGTCCAGGAACGAGAACAGGACACAGGCGGCGAGTGCGGTAAGGATGAACCGCGTCGCGATCCACTCGTCGAGCGCGGGGCTGGAGAAGCCATCGGTGAATGCCCTCCAGCGCACGACGACCACGAGCAGCAGGAAGAGGGTGAAGAACAGGAGATGAAACCCGCGCCGCCGCCGGCCCAACATGAGGTGCGCGAGCCCTGGGACGAGCGCGAACGGGCGTAGGGCGGGATCCGGAGCGGCGGCCTGGACCGCGCTCGCACCACCGCCCGTGCCCGCGAGCGGGTTCGCTCCGGGATTCGCGGAGCGCACCGGACGCTTACGCCGTGCGTTTCTTGCCATCGAGCGAAATTCGCGGGTCGACGATCGCGTACGTCACGTCCGCCATCAGGTTGCCGAGAATGACCAGCACCGCACCCATCATCATGGTGGCCATGATGACCGGGTAGTCGCGTCCCCCGACGGCCTCCACACCCAGAAGCCCCAGCCCCGGCCACGCGAACACCTTCTCGATCAGGACCGCGCCGCCGAGCAGGAAGGGCAGGCTCATCCCGTAGATCGTCAGGATCGGGATCATCGCGTTCCGGAGGGCGTGCTTCAGGATGACCGTCTTCTCGCGGAGCCCGCGGGCGCGCGCCGCCACCACGTACTCCTCGCTCAACACCTCCAGCAGCCGGTTGCGCATATAGCGCGCGGTGCCCGCGGCCTGGGCCACGCCGAGCACGAACACGGGCAGGACGAGATGCCACAGCCGGTCGCCGATCTTCCCGGCCAGCGAAAGGAACTCGTAGTCGAGCGAGCGGGTCTGCGAGGTCGGGAACCACCCCAGGTTCACGGAGAAGACGATGACCAGCATCAGGGCCAACCAGAAGCCGGGGACGGAGTAGATGACGAGGGATCCGACCGTCACGCCCTTGTCCACGAGCGAGTATTGCTTCACCGCCGAAAAGATGCCCAGGGCGATGCCGACGAGCGCGTCGAACAGGAGCGCGAGGATCGCCAACTGGAGCGTGTAGGGAACACGCTCCGCGATCAGCGATGCGACCGGCCGACGGTGGCGGAACGACTCCCCCAGGTCACCCTGCGCGAGGTTCCCGAGCCACTTCACGTACTGCACGTGAACCGGCTGATCCAGACCGTACTTCTGTCGGATGAGCTCGATGACCTCGGGGTCCATCTGCCGCTGCATGCGCGGCTCGAGGTACATGTCCATCGGGTCGCCGGGGGCGAGATGGATGATGAAGAAGGTGAGGGTCGCGATCCCGAACAGGAGCGGGACGGCCTGTAGGATCCGTTTCGCAAAGAAGCGAGCCACTAAGTACTACCTGCTCGGGTTGCTTCGATCGGCCGTAATCTCGGTGGGCCAGGGAGCGCCCCGCGGGCGAGCCGACCAACAGCCAACCTCGAGGGACCCACCACTTTGGGGCGGATCGTCCCGGGGGCGCAATAGCCCCGGAGTGTTTCCCCAGGAACGTCGGCCGAGCGGATGTGCAGAAATTATAGGAATGTGTATATTACATGTGTTACACGGTACACTGCTAAGAGGCGAGCCGGCCCAACGACGGATGACGGCTATATGAAGACACGAATCCACGTGGTGCTCGACGAGGCCGAGAAGGAACGGTTCAGGAGACAGGCGGAGATGGAAGGGAAATCGCTAAGCGCATGGTTCCGTGAGGCGGCGCATGACAAGCTCGCTGCGAATCCGCCGCTCCGGTTGGAGACACGGGATGAGCTGCGTGCGTTCTTCGACGCGTGTGATGCACGAGAGACCGGGAAGGAACCGGACTGGGCCGAGCACCGCGGGGTCATCGAAGGCTCGATCCAGTCGGGTCGCACCGACAGCTAGAGGCGACCATGATCTTCGTCGACACGAACGTGTTCATGTACGCGGTGGGCGGGCGGCACCCGCTGCGCGACGAGGCTCGCCGCTTTTTCACCGAGAGCCTCGACCGCCACACTCGGCTCGCGACGTCCGCCGAAGTGCTAGAGGAGTTGATGCACGCCTATCTGCCCGTGAACCGCCTCGAGACCCTGGACGCTGCGCTGTCACTCATCGAGGCACGGGTGGGGGTCATCTGGTCGATGGAGGCGGAGGACGTAGCCCTAGCTCGCCTCTTCGTGGACGGCTACCCGGGGCTCGGCGCCCGAGATCTGCTTCATCTGGCCTCCTGCAAGCGCCGGGATGTCGCAGAGGTTCAGACGTTCGACCGCGCGCTGAGAGCAGCGGCGGCGGGCGGGTAACGTCACCAGGAGCCCGGGACCGCGCCCCCCCCAGGCTGCCGTTGGGAGACTGTTCGCTAAGGGTCCTCGATCCAAAGGTGCTCCATGTACCAGCCGGGATCCGCCCGCCAGGGAGAGCTGAGACCCCGAAGCCGACGGTGAGCGGCCGTCCAGCTCACCATCGGCTGGAGGAGGGTGACGGGCAGCTCTTCGCGGAAGATCTCACCGAGCTCGGCGTACAGGCGGTCGAGCGCCGCAGGGTCCAGCGTGCGACGACGCTCGGTCAGCAACTCGACGACGCGCGGGTTCCGGTATCCGATCACGCTCTCCGCCCCGAACAGCAGCGCTCGATTGCCGGGCTTGATGTCGAACAGCGCTGCCTCGAACTCCCCCTCGCTCGTGCGCTGCCAGGCGATGTTCGACTCGACGGAGACGATGTCGACCTCTATCCCGACCCGCCGGAGATTGCTCTGGATGATCACGGCCTCGCGCTCGTGGCTTGGGAACCAGGCCCCGCCCGTCGGTGAGACGAGCAGGGAGAACCGGAACGGCTCGTTATCCTTCTCGCGGATCCCGTCCCCGTCCTCGTCGCGCCAGCCTGCCTGGTCGAGCAACGCGCTCGCGGCCTCCGGATCGTACGCCAGCCCCGGCGGCACCTCCCCCCGCACGAGCTGGCGGTCGGAGTACAGGACGTCGATCGGTTCCAGATCCGGAGGCGCGTTGAGGAAATCCAGGATCCCGCGACGGTCCATCGCCATCGTGAGCGCACGACGGATTCGGGGGTCGTCGAAGGGTGAGTGCCGGTGATTCCAGAACACGGCGGAAATGCTGTACGGATTGTAGGCGTGGTAGAGCTCGAAGCGCTCGTCGTCGCGCAGCTTGGGGAGATCCGCGTCGGGAACCGAGGCGATCGCGTCCACGTTCCCTGCCAGCAGCTCGATCAGCGAGCTGCCGCCGATCCTGATCACGAGCGTGTCCACGGCGGGTGCGCCCCGGTAGTGGTCGGGGTTCGCCGCGAGCACGAGTGCGGTTTCCGGCACGCGGCGCACGAGGCGGTACGCACCATTTCCCACGGGTTGCTGCCAGAATCCCCACTCGTGGAACCCCGCCGGGTCCTCGCGCTCGAGCAGGTGCTTCGGATAGATGGGGTAGTACCAGTCCGAGGGCGCCCCGATCGGGACGTCGGGATCCGACAGTCGCTCGTAGCGGATCGCGTACGTGCTGTCGTCCAATACCCGGACCTCGTACGAGTTCGGAGGTCTCCACAGGACCTCAGGGTGCTGGTACAGATCCAGGGTGAACTTCACGTCGTGGGCCGTGACGGGGACCCCGTCGTGCCAGCGCACGTCGGTCCGCAGGTGGACGGTCCATTCGCGGCGTTCCGGGTCCAGCTCCCAGCTGCGGGCCAGACGGCCTTCCAGCGATCCGTCGGGAGCTCGAGCGACCAGCGTAAGGAAGACCAGATACTGAATGGGTGCGCTCGCGCGAGGTCCGAGCCCACCGGCCGGGTAGAGGATCGTGACCGTGGTCGGCGCTCGGGATCCATCCGTCGCGGCCTCGTCGCCACCCGCGGACGGTTCCCTCCCGCACGCGGCGAGGAAGAGTCCGAGGAGCAGCGATCCGACGGCGAAGACCGGCGTCGCGACGCCCCGCCCCGGTCGCGCCCGGATCATTCGGCCGCCTCCGAAGATTGCACGTCTATCGTTTCGTCCTGACCCACCCTGGCCGGATAGCGTTCCTTCAACCGGGGCGAGCGCAGAAGGAACCCTGCCCACAACGTGAAGAGCGTGACCGCGCCCAAGATGAGGAGCATCCGGGTCCATGCCTCCCCTGCTGCGACGCGTGCCTGCACCAAGGAGTACGTCGTCTGGGCCCAGACGATCGCCCCCACGACCATATAGCCCTGAAGGAGGTACAGGACCCAGCGCCTTCGGATCAGGAGCAGGAGCGGGAGAAGCACGCAGACAACGACGAGAACGATGAAGCCGTCCCGGAGGAAGTGCGCACCCAGGATCAGCGAGGCCATAAGGAGCGGGATGATTCTCAAGAACGTCACGAAGCGGAGTCCCTTCAGTCGAAAGACGCCGTTTGTTCCTGCCGCAGAGCTGCGTGAGATCGAACGGGCACCTAATTGTCCTTCAGCCACTCCAGCAGCGCGCGGTCGAAGCCTTCCGGTTCCTCCATCATCGGATAGTGACCGGACTCATCGAACACGCGACACGTGAGCCCTGGCACCACGTCCTTCCACGGATCCCAGGTGACGTGTGGCACCAGGTAATCGTACCGCCCGAGCGCCAGGAAGACCGGGGCCGTCAACTCACGCAGGGTGGTCCCCACGTCGTAGTCTTCGAGGATCACGCCCAGGAAGTGAGTGAAGGTGGGGGAGTCGAACTCGATCGGATCGAACATCCAGGCGGCATCGTACCGTGGATCGAAGAAGACCATCGGCCGGTGCGCAATGTACCAGACGCCGAACGCCTTGCCGGGCGGGACCGTGGCCATGCGTTCCTCCGTCAACTCCGCCTGCGTGACGGGGAGGAGCTCTTTCCGCTCAGCGGAGGCATCCTCCTCCCAGAACGCCTTGACCTCGGGGACGAAGTCCAGCGCCGCCCCATCGGACTCCACAAGGGGACTGGGCGGTGAACCGATCATCACCACGTGGCTGACATGCTCCGGGTAGTGACGGGCGTATTCGAGCGCGATCAGCCCGAGCGCCGAGTGCCCTAGAGCGATCGCCCGATCTACGCCCGCGGCTTGCCGGACCGCGTCCACTTCGGCTAGGAGCGAATCGAGTGTCACGGATTCGACCTCGGCGGGCTCACTGGACGGCCCGAGGAAGCGGGTGTCCGCGAAGACGAATCGCAGATGATCGCGCAGCCCTTTCGAGAAGGTCGGAGCCCAGAACGCGGCACCGCCGATGGCCAGGCAGGGGAGGCCGGAACCCTCCGCCCTGTATCCGAAGAGGCGGTCACCAACCGCCACGCTTCCGATCTCGGCGTTGAGATCAGACTGGCTCATGGTCTCCTCCTTACGCTCTGACGTCCATCGTGATCCGTCATGACCACCCGGGTGACGGCGCGATCACGGCCCGCCTGGTCCACGAATGGAGTCAGCTCCCTTGGTCGGAAGCTCTTCGTCATCGATCCGGAGATGCTCGGCATACCACACGGGGTCGCCGTGCCACGGACTGTTCAGCCCCCGGACTCGCTTGCGGCTGGCCCACAGTCTGACGGTGTGAAACAGGTAGGTGACCGGCAACTCGGCCTGGAAGTACGGCCATAACTCTCGGTGAAGCGAGTCGAGAGCCGCCGGGTCCAACGTCGTGCCGATGGCGCGTACCAGCTCCTCGACTCGCGCGTTCCGGTATCCCAGGAAGGAATCGTCGCCGAACGTCCGATCGAGACCGGGATCCCACCAGAACAGGGCGGCATCGAACTCCCCTCTGCTGAGCCGCCCCCAGACGACGCCGGGTCCTCCTCCAACCGTCTCGATATCCAGGCGCATGCCCACGCGGCGCAACTGATCCTGCAGGAAGACCGCGGCGCGGTCTCCGTACCCGGGCATCACGACGGTCGTGATAGACAGCGGCTCGCCTCCCTGCTCTCGGATCCCGTCACCATCCTGGTCCCGCAAGCCTGCCTCCTCGAGCAGGCGCCGGGCCTCGACCGGGTCGTAGGGCAGCGGCTCCGGGACCTCGTCCCACTGGCGATCCGTGAACGGGACGTCGAAGGGATGAAGATCCGCCGGCAGGTTCAACAGCTCCGTGAGCTCTCGACGGTCGATGGCCAGGGTGGCGGCTCGCCTCACACGCGAATCCCGCAGGGCGGGGTGCCGGTGGTTCCAGAAGACGCTCATCTTGTGCCACGGGGTGAGCCTGTAGTGGAGCTGAAAGCGGGGATCGGCCTCGATCTTGGGGACGTCGATGGGATTCACGTGGATTGCGTCCACGTTCCCCGCGAGGAGCTCTGGAATCCCGGATACATCGGAGCCGAACTTGAGGATGATCCGGTCGATGGCCGGCCGGCCCCGGAAGTAGTCGGGGTTGGCCTCGAGTTCGGTCATCACCTTCGGAACGTGCCGCACGTATCGGTAGGGGCCGTTTCCGACGGGGCGGATCCAAAAGTCCCAGTCGTAGAACCGGGTCGGATCGAGGGGCTCCAGCACGTGTTTCGGATAGAAGGTGCGGTAATCGTCGAGCGGGTCCCACTCGCTCGAGTGCCATACCAGAGTCGAATCGTCGAGCACATCGATCTCGACCCCGGCCATGTAGCCGACGTCGGGCCGACTCAACAACTGAACCGAGAACGCGATATCGCCCGCCGTCACCGGGACCCCGTCGTGCCACCGGATCTCCGTGTTCAAGTGGATCGTCCAGCTCCGGTGGTCCTCCGCTGACTCCCAACTCCGGGCTAGGCGTCCTTCCAGCTCCCCTTCGGCCGTTCGCGCGAACAGGGGCAGAAAGACGAGGAACTGAGGCGGGGTGTCGGAGGACGGTCCCATGACGCGCTCGTCTCCCTCGACAAGGACGGTCAGCGTCGCGGGGCCCCTCCCGCCGTAGGGGTCAGCGTCGGAGCGGCTGCAGCCGAGGGCGCCAATCATCAGCGTGCCCAGACCACCCGCAACACAGACCCGAAGAGCGCAGCGGACGGCTCTGCGCGATCGCGGCTGGCAGGTCACGGCGATTCTCCCTCCTCGCGGCACACAGCACTCATGTCTCTAAGGCCTTCGATAGAGCTGCAGGTATCGGGTCGGGCGGTCGTTCCACCCATCCACCTGGCGGACGAAGTGGAAGCCCGCGGCGCTCACCTGGGGGATCACGACGCGCGGCGCGATGCTGTGTGCGTGCTCTCCCGAATTCTCGATGATCACGAGCAGTCCGCCCGGCTTCAGCGCCTCGAACATCGTGGCGAGCATCGCCTCCTTGCGCGTGAACTCGTGGTACGACAGGCGCGCCAGTATCCGGTCGCAGCATCCGGGCGGGAGGCTCGCGTCGGTCTCGCTCCCGAGTACGGGGATCACGTTGTCCACACCCAGCTCGTCGGCGGTCTGGCGGATCTCTCCCAGGAGGCGCTCCACGATCTCGGTCGCGAAGACCTGGCCACCCGGCCCGACGTGTTGGGCCATGCGCGCCGCCCAGCGTCCCTCCCCGGCCCCGATGTCCGCCGCAGACATACCGGGCTGGAGGTCCATTACCTCGATCAGCCGGGCCATCCAGGACCGGGGGGCCTCCTGCGGTGCTTCCGCGACCTCCGGTGAAGCGCCCTCGAGGGGCGAGACTCGGCTGGCGGTGAACTGGCCGCGCGCATTCGATGCCGAGAGCAGAACGAGGCCGACGCTCAACCAGATACGGACGGTGCCCGGTGCGGACAATCTCATGATCTCACCACCAGCAGGGCGACCAGACCGGCCTTCTGACGTCTCATCGGTCACCTCCCTCGAACTGTTCACGAAGTCGCGCGATGACCGCCCGGGTCTCTGCGATCCGCTCCTCGAGCCCCTCCCGATACCGCCAGGCGTGCTGATTCAGGGTCTCGTTGGGTTGTGAGATCTCCGCTTCCAGCTCGTCCAGATAGCGCTCGTTCAGGTCCAGATAGCCGAGTGCCGTTTCCGGGTTGTGGAAGCCCGAGCCATCGACCGACACGTAGACCGGTGTCGTGTGCGCAGCCTGGGTCGGACCCGCCTCCGCGTGCGCCGCGATCCACATCCCGCGGTCGGTCGCGACCTCGATCTCGAGCTCGATCTCGAGCCGGGCGTCCGACTGGTTGGCCTCCGCCGGCGTGGCCATCGCGATGACCTCTCCGTGCGCGACGACCTCCAGCTTCGAGAGCGGCACCTGCTCGGAGTGCCCGAATGCACGGGCGCGTATCTGGAGAGTCGATCCCGGCGGGACGTCCAGCCGGTCGCCGGGGATCCGCCCGTTCACCGTGAGCTCCAGCGCGGGCCCGCTGCTCACGAAGGTGTGTCCCGCCTTGAGGGCCCGCCGCCAGCTCTCGAACGAGAAGTCGTTTCCGAGATAGGTGTAGAAGCGGGCGTCTCCAATCCGCGAGTTCCAGCCGGGTCCGCGCCCGCACCAGGGGAAGTCCGATCCCGCGAGCGCCGTGAGCTCGAAGCCCAGATCCAGGAAGTGGTAGTAGTGCTCCAGGTGGAGCGGCCCGTCCGGCACGCAGAACTGAAGCAGCTCGAGGAAGTCTACCTTCTCCCGCAGGACGTCGAGCGTCAGTCCCCGGTACCCGTAGAACGACACCCCCTGGTGCGCGTACCCGCTCACGCCTCCCAGCTCGTGGACGCGGTCGAACACCTGGTCGTAGTGGTAGTAATCGCCCTGATAGCGGACGAAATCGTCGGCCGCGAGCGAGATCGTGTGTCCGATCTCGTGGGTTCGGGGCTCCTCCTGGCCGGAGGTCAGCATGTAGTCCTCGAGCTGGTAGACGCCGTCCTTCCCCCACGCGTACTGGGCGAAGTAGGTCGTCCAGAAGTCCCCCATCTGGAGCAGCGCGCCCACGTGGATGTCTTCCGCCGCCACCCATTTGAGGATCAACGGGTTCTCGCGCGGCGAGCGACGCAGGTGGATGTGGTCGTCGGCCGAGTACCAGCCGCGCTCGGGCATGTCGATCCAGCGTTCGAGCGATAACGAGCGGGCGACCTCTTCACCCGGCTCGAGGACGATCGAGTGCTCCTGCTCCAGGTACTCGTAGCCCTTCATCACCGAGAGGTGGTACTCGCCGGGCCGGAGCTGCGAGGTGAACGCCCCGTCCACGTAGAAGCTGCTGTCGGGCAGGAACTGGTAGCCGGCCGCGACATCGTTCGGACCCCACTGGACGCCGATCGCCTCTTCCGGGAGCGGCGCGACCGCGCCGTTCGCCTCCGTCAAGCGGATCCGAACCGGCGTCCGCTCGCCCGTGTTTGCATCGAGGACCTCCACGGAGAGGTTGGCCGGGGTGTACAGGGTGGGCTCACGCCACAGCGCAACCGTCGGGCGGGGCTCGGAGTCCTGCGCAACGGCTCCCGTCTCGGAATCGGCCCCGGCCTCCGACGCCGGCTCGGCCTCGAGCGCGATATCGATACGCTGCCCGCCCAGGTGCGAGAGATCCAGGGTGTGGGTCGAGTGGCGGGTCGGGTCCGAGACTACGGTCTCCAGGAGTACCTCGGGCTCCTCGCCGCCAGCCGCAGCCGAGACCCGGAATGTGAGGGGCGCGTTTCGTCTCACGACTCCGAGCGACACATCCAGGTGGCCCTCCTCCGGCACCTGTACCGAGTACTCCGCCCGACCGGGCGTCCACAGGTAGAGGGCTGAGGCACCCGGCTGCAGCGTTGCCGGGTCATCCAGCGGTGGGGTGCCCGGGGCGGGTCCCACCGCCGCGACCCCCGCGGAGGCCGCAGCGAACCGCCCCTCTCTGGGGATCATCCGAACCGAGAGGATCTCGATGGTGACGGGCTCCGCGGCGAAGAACCACAAGCCGAACTCGCGCCACTCGGAGGCGGCTCCCTCCTCGGGGGAGCGGAGATCCGCCCACATGGTGTGCGCACCTGCGGTGATCCCGTCTGCCCATCCGGGTCCCTCTTCGAACGGCCAGGGCCAGTCGTCCGCGGCACCCGATCCGGTGCGCAGGTTTCGCCCAAGGCCCATTCCGGCCAGCGCACCCGACGACCGAACCCGTACCTCCACCGCACCCCAATCGGCCGGGTCCCATTCGGGAAGCTCCGCGAACACGCCACCGACGAATTGGCCGTTCCGATTCTGCATGCCGTCTTCGAGATCGACGCGCAGCAGGCCGTCCCCCTGCGCGACCCGGGCGGGTGGAACGGCGGGATTCCATGGAGGGATGGGTCTCCAGGACTCTTCGGCGTCGTCGAAGCTCCATTCGACCTCGACGGGGAGATCCTCCGGAACCGAGGCCGCTTCCAAGCGCACTTCGTCGAACAGCTGGTCGAGACGGATTACTCCGTCGGCCCGATCACGGCTCGGATCGCAGCCGTTCGTTGCGATGGAGAGGATCGCGATCCCGGCAGCGATCGTCAGGTGCCTGTTCAGGCGGCTTCGGCGGCGCTTCATGGCAATCCCTCTGTGCGGGTCATGGGTCAAGGTGCGCCAGGAAGATGTCGCGGGCGCACCCTCGCTATTCATCCGATCGCCCCTCGATCCACAAGTCCTCCAGGTGCCGGATCGGGTTCGCCCGCCACGGGCTCTCGAGGCCCCGGATTCGCTCGTTGACGATCCACTTCGCCGGTTGCGGGACCAGGTTGACGTTCGGGACGTCGCGCTGGAGGATCCGGGTGATCTCGAGCGCCAGCTCGGCCCGCGGCCCTCGCTCTTTCAGATACCCGTAGTCCTCCTGAAGCCGGTCGAGCTCGGGGTTCATGTATCCGTGATCCCAGCGGCCCATGGGGCCGTAGCCGTTGCGGAGGATCGCCGCCTCGACGTGCCGGGCGGACGCGCCGAGGGTGAGGAGGGTGAGGGTCGCGGGCGAGTCGCCGGCCGCACCGCTCCCCGCGGTGTCACCGACCACCCGGCCCTCGGACTGCGGTGAATCGGCTACCGGTCGATTCTCTGACCCCCCACCGCCGTCTCCACACCCCGGGTATGCCAGCGAGCCGGCGGAGAGCACCATGAGCGTGAGGGCTCGAGTGCCTTTGCCGAACGGACTCATGGCTGCTCTTCGACCAACAGGTTCGGGACCGACGCGACCAGCAGCCCACCGAGGCCCGGGAGAATGCGAGGTCTGGATGGGAGTGACGGGGTCATGCCGAGCCTCCCTGAGCCTGGATCGTGGGCCGCGGTTGAAGTGAACCCGCGGCAAATCGCCCCGGCCAATGCAGGACAATTCGGCTCGTCCGAAGCTAGATGAGGTCTCCCGATCTCTCCTGTCGGGGAAAGTACCCGACGGGCTGTACGGAAACTCCCCTCATCGCGGAGTATGCGGGCCAGATGGAGGTGGGGCTCGGGTCCGAGGCCCAGCTGGGGAGGCAGGCCTCAGGGATCCTCGATCCATAGGTCACCCATCTGCTCCATTGGGTCCCCTGTCCTCTGCGACCGAAGTCCCCTCACCCGTCGGTGGACGAAGCTCGCCCAGGTGAAAGGCTGCAGAAAGACGAACGGAAGATCGCGTGCGAACTCGT
The DNA here is from genome assembly GCA_039589195.1 of Gemmatimonadota bacterium. GTDB lineage: Bacteria > Gemmatimonadota > Gemmatimonadetes > Palauibacterales > Palauibacteraceae > JBDHAC01. The sequence continues at coordinate 30,629 of JBDHHV010000001.1, forward strand.
CTCGAATCCCCACGTAGAGCGCGTCCAGAGTGTCCAGGTTGCTGGTCCGGGTGGCTCGTTCGAGAGCTGCCGCCACCTTCCGGTTCGCATAGCCGGTGATCTCCGGGTCTCCGAAGAAACGCGCGTGCCAGGGTTGGTTTGGCTGGAGGACATGCGTGGCGGCGTCGAAGTCGGACGCGTATACGCGCTCCCAGATCACCGGGATGTCGAGCGACTCGATCTCCACCTCGATCCCGACCTGCCTCAGGTACTCCTGGATCATGACCTCGCGCCTGCCGGGAGGCCGCGCGATCAGCGAGAAGCTGGCTCGCTGGCTGTCACGCTCACGTATCCCATCCCCATCCGTGTCGATCCAACGGGCCTCATCGAGCAGCCCCCGCGCCCGATCGGGGTCGAACGTGAGGGGTGGCGGTACCTGATGTCGAAGGGCCTGGCGCATCGTGTAGAGCACGTCCGTGAGCGGGAGGTCAGGATCGAGGCCGATCGCTCCCATGATCCCACGCCGGTCGATCGCGTGCACGATGGCCCGGCGTACCTGTGGGTCACGCAGCACGGGATGATCGTGGTCCAGGTACAGCACCCAGCCGCCGGAACCGACCTGGTACACCCTCTGGAACTCCCCGCTCCTCTCCAACACCGGCCAGTTAGCCGGTTCGGCAGGGTATACGATGTCGACATTCCCGCTCAGCGCTTCGGACACGCCCGCCTGAGCGATGAACTTGACGATCACCCGGTCAATGCGCGGTCGACCCCGATAGTAGTCGGGGTTCGCCTCGAATTCGATGAAGGACTCCGGCTCGTACCGGACGAAGCTGAACGGGCCGCTCCCCACCGGCCGGGTCCAGAAATCCCACGCTCGGAACCGGGAGCGATCGAGGTCCTTCAGGAGATGCTGGGGGTAGATGACGACGTCATCGCTGTAACTGTGGCGCTGAGCCGAGATCCTCACGGTGGAGTCATCGAGGGCAGCCACGTCGAGGAACCGGTACTCGGACACCCGGGGGTCGCTCAGAAGCTCGAAGGTGAATTCGACGTCGTGCGCGGTGAGGAGCTTGCCATCGTGCCACCGGACATCGGTCCGCAAGTGCCAGGTTCGGACCCGGCCATCGGGCGAGTCCTCCCAAGTTCGCGCGAGCCTGGGCTCCAGCTCTCCGTCGGGATCTCTCGCAGCGAGGGCCGAGAAGAAGAGGAAGTCCGCATTCGTGTCGTCGGGATAGATGCCCGTCACGTCCTGCACGCCTACGACCACGGTATTCCCGCGAGATCCTGCCGGATTCCCGCCACCCTCGCAGCCCACGACCGCGAGTGTAAGTGTGAGTGCGGCCAAGAAAGTCACTGGCCACATCCGTACTCTCATGTTGGTCGCCTTACGGCACCAACTCCTCTTCATCGAGCAACCAATGCCTGAGCCACTCGACGTTCCGGGACATGAGATCGCGGACGAGGCGTGGAGCCCTAACGCCATGTAGTTGGCCAGGATACATGACCAGCGTGACAGGGGCCTTCCCGATCGCCCTCACCGCCTCGTAGAACTGAATGCTCTGCTCGGCGGGGACCCGCTCGTCACGCTCGCCGACCTGAATGAGGAGCGGAGTCGTGACGTTCTCGACGAAGCGATATGCCGACCGCTCCTCGTACAGGTCGAAGTCCTCCCAGGGTTTGGGTCCAAGGTACGTTTGGTAGAACTCGGGGAGATCCGTCTGCGAGTACATGGAGATGAGGTCGTTGGCGCCCGCACCGGCGCTGGCGGCGGCGAACCGGTCGGTCTGTGTGATTCCCCAGTAGGTGTGGTGGCCCCCGAAGCTCCACCCGCTCACGGCGAGCCGCTCGGGATCGGCGATCCCGAGCTCGATCATCGCGTCGACCCCCGAATCGATGTCGATCCAGTCTCGACCCGAGATGTCTCCGCGATTGAGACTCCTGAAGCGCTCGCCGTACCCGGTCGAGCCTCTGTAGTTGGGTTGCAGGGTGGCGATCCCCAGCCCGGCGTAGACCTGGATGGGATAGGCACCGCGGGTCGCCGAGAACCGATCCGACGAGACACCGGACGGTCCGCCGTGGATCACCAGGACGAGCGGGACCTGATCTCCGTCGCGGTAGCCGACAGGAAGGGTGAGGACACCCTCGATCTCCTCGCCGTCGGCGCGCGAGCGCCAGGCTACCACGCGTTGATCGCCCAGCGCGAAGTCCCCGACGTGGGCGTTCATTTCGGTCAGTCGCCGGGGGGCGAAATCGGAGGTGGTGGAGACGTAGACGTCCGCCGGGCTGGCGGCATTCTCGGCCGTGAATGCGACCAGGGAGCCGTCCTCGGTCGCGGAGAAGCCGGAGTAGAAACGGGCGTCGTCGGTCACGGCCTCTGGGGAGCTGGAGGGCGCGAGTCCGCCTTCGCTTGCCCCGTCGTGCTCGAGTGGGATGCGGTACAGTCCTCGTCCCGTCCGGTGCGCCGCCTGCACGAACAGCTCGTCCCCGGTTACGGCGACGTAGCCCGCGTTCTCATCCAGGCCACTCGTGAGGGAGACCGGCTCGCCAGCGGCCTCACCCGAATCACTGAGTGGGATCCGCCACAGCTGGCCGTTGTACGTCCCCAGCTCGTGACCCGACCCGGACACGATGAGGCCTACGCCTGCCCTCCAGACGACCGGGTTTTCGCCGCCCGGCATGGTCGTCACCTGCCTCGCGGGGCCGTCGGACTCACTCTGTACGTAGACGCTGCCCAGCTGGTAGGTGCGCAAGACGGGTGACGGGCGCACGCCGAACGCGATCGCGCGGGAGTCCGGTCCCCACGTGAATCCGTTGACGTAGACGGAGTCGGGTGAGCGCTGGGTCGCTTCCCCCATCCGGTCGTTCTCGAGCGGAGCGGAGTAGAGCCGGGTCCATTGGTCCGTGTACGCGCTGTCCCACACGATCGGACGCCCGCGTGTTTTCGCGAGCTCCTCGTCGGCCTCGGTCGGCTCTGGGGAAGATGTGAACGCGAGCTGCGACCCATCGGGGGAGAACCGGAACTGGCCCACTGCGGTCTCGAAATCGGTCACCTGCCAGGCTTCACCGCCGTCGGGACGGATGCCGTATACCTGGCGCTTCTCGCCGCGGTCCGAGCCGAACGCGAGCCACCCGGCTTCCGGGTGCCAGCGTGGGGCGTTGTCGGCACCATCGCGGTACGTGAGCCGGCGTGGTGGGCCGTCGTCGGGGTCGGTGGACACGACCCACAGATCGGTCTCGTTCCGGTCCTCCTCGAAATCGCGCGACGTCACTACGTAGGCGACCCAGCGGCCGTCTGGACTGATCGTTACCTGCCCGACGCTCTCGAGCGCCAGCACGTCCTCCACGGTCATGGGCCTTGGACCCGTGTCCCCTTCGGGCGGTTCCTGGGCCGGGAGGGTGAGAGCGGAGGCCAGTGATGTCACGGAAACGACGAGGAGAGTTCGAGACACGGGGCACGGAATGAAGCGGATCATGGCTCAACCTCGGTGAGAGACGTTGGCAAACGAAACTAGTACGCGCGCACCGAGCCGTCGATCGGGATCCAGCACGGAGTGAAGCTCGTATCTATTCGTCAATCCGGCGCCTCCGGCGTACGAATCCCCGATCGGACCGGCGACGATGCTGCACGTCTGCTCGGTCGCGCTCGCGCGGGGACGGTGCTCATGACGATCGCGTACGTCACGCCCGCGGTGAGGGTGAGGCCACCGTAGATCTGGAACGCGGAGAAGGTCCCGTCTTGATACGCCTTCATGACATCGTAATCGCGGTCCCACAGTAGCGTGCCATCCAGTCTGCCGGGTAGGATCTGAATCCGCGCCAGCACGTCGGTGCCGCACGCCATGGGCAGCTCGACGTACCGAAGGGTCACGCTGGCCGTGGACGTGAACGTCTGGGCGAGGTTCTGCTTGAACGGGTCGGACACCGTCCGGTCCGGGTCCAGCGGATAGATCGCGAACGGGAGTCGGACGCGAGCTTGATGTGCCCAGACCGACGAGTTCTTCCAACCCTCATTACATCTGCCGCCGGTCGCGCGAGAAAGCTTGACAGCCGGGTGTGCGCGATTATTCTTGCCGTACCTTCCAGGCTCTTGGGAGTGCTCGTAAGGCGCGTCGGCTCCGCACTGGCGGAGCGCCGACGACCGGTGTGGCCGGGGACAGAGCCTCAAGCGCCCGCGCCCAAGACCGGTTCACCTTGTGGGATCGGGCAGCATCGCTCCGTGGGGCCATCGACGTCCGCAGCCGCGACTGCGCGCCTTCAGCGAACCGAGCGTCGTTCCCTGTGTGAGCCTGTCCGACTTCGCCGGTCGAATCGCCGGCTCAACCGTTCGCCCGGAGGGTGGCCTCCGGATCGCGACACCGTATTGGCGGAGGGTTAGAAACATGGGTTGCGCCACGGAGTGGAGTGAGACTCTGACCGTCGAGCTGTCCCCGTTTGACGCGGACTCTACAACACTCGCGGTAGGGTCCGTGTCGAGATGGGAGGACGAGGATCCCGGTTTCTGGGAGGAAGAGGACGAACGGTCGATGAAAGGCAATCCGCCCCGTCGGGAGGCAGACGACGAAGACGACGACTGGGACGAGGACGACGATGAGGATTGGGATTGGGACGAGGACGACGATGAGTGAGACTGACTGAGGATATCCTCTTGGGTTTGTCGGGGGGACGGCCGTCGCGGCCAAGTCGTCCCCCCGGCGGATCGCCGTGCGGTGCACCCGTGCCGCCGTCCCAACCCTTTCCCTAGATTGCCAACCAATCTCTCAGCGGCGTCCCCGATTGTGCGGGCCTAACGGCCAGACTGACGCCAGCGACGGCACCTCTCACCAGAGTGGATCGATGATTGACACACTGCGAGCACCGATTGCGGTTGGCATCCTGTTATTGGGCCTCTGCGGAGCAGTTCACGCGCAGGATCCGCTCGTTCCGGAGCGGTTCGCGTTCACGCCCACCGGGAGCTACGATCCGGCGATTCCTTCTCCCGCCTCGCTTCTGGGCTACGAGTTGGGGACCGAGTTCACACCGCACCACCGGGTGGTCGACTACCTGCGGGCGCTCGACGCCGCTTCCGACCGCGTAACGATGGCGGAGTACGGTCGAACGTACGAAGACCGGCCGCTCTACACGCTCGTCATCACGACACCCGCGAACCACTCCCGCTTGGAGCAGATTCGGCAAGCCAATCTCGGGCTCGCGGACCCGGGGTCGATGAGTGACGCGGACGCCGAGGCGCACATCGCTTCCCAACTCGTGATCACGTGGTTGAGCTACAACGTGCACGGGAACGAGGCGTCGTCGACCGAGGCGTCCATGCAGGTCGCGTATCGCCTGGCGGCCGGTCTCGACCCGGACATCGAGCGCTGGCTCGAGGAATCCGTCGTGATCCTCGATCCCACCATCAACCCTGACGGCCGTGACCGGTACGTCAATTGGTATCGATCGGTGCAGAGCAACGTGCTGACCACGAACTCACGCGAGTTCGAGCACGACGAGCCGTGGCCGGGTGGGCGCACCAACCACTATTGGTTCGACCTGAACCGCGACTGGGTGTGGCTGGTGCACCCCGAGTCGCGGGGACGGATCGCCGCATACCAACAGTGGCTGCCGCAGGTGCATGTCGACCACCACGAGCAGAGCTTCAACGACAACTACTTCACGCACCCCGGCACGACGCCTCGCAACCTGCTGCTCCCCGACGATTACGAGCGCTGGGACTCGACCTTCGGGCGCGCGAACACCGAAGCGTTCGACCGGAACCGTCTCATGTACGCCACCGGCGAGTCGTTCGACTTCTTCTATCCCGGCTACGGCTCTTCGTATCCGAGCGTGATGGGGGGGATCGGGATGCTCGTGGAGCAGGGGGGTGGGGGGCGCGGAGCCCGCGCGGTCAAGACGAACGACGGGTACGTGCTAACGCTCCGCCAGCGGATCTTCGACCACTACACGACATCGCTCGCCACGATCGAGACGGCGGTCGAGAATCGGGCCGATCTCCTGCGGTACTTCCGCGACGCTCACGGCCAGGGTACCAACAATGGGCCGGCCGCGGCGTACCTGTTCCCCGACGACCCGCAGCGTTCCACGTGGCTGTACAGGGTCATCGACATGCTGCTACAGCACGGTGTGCGGGTGGAGCGGGCCGACGCGGACTTCTCGGTCGCGGACGCCCGCGACTACTGGGACGACGTCCCGCAGCGCCGGAGCTTCGAGGCGGGGACTTTCATCGTCCGCGCTGATCAACCGCGTCATCTGTTCGTCAACACGGTGCTCGGCCGCAACCTGGCGATCGAGGACTCGGTCATGTACGACATGGCTACTTGGTCGGCGCCGCTCGCGTACAACCTGGACGCGTACTGGACCGCGGCCGGGACGGCCGTCGCCACGACGACGCTCACCGCGACGCCGACAGCGGCCTCGGGCGTCGTGAACCCGGGCGCTACGTACGCCTACGTGGTCGAATGGCGCCAGCGTGGCGCACCGAAGGCGCTGGCGAGGCTGTGGGAGGCCGGTTATCGGGTGAGGTTCGCACGGAAGCCGTTCGGCGATGGGACTAGAGAGTTCGGGACCGGCACGCTGATCGTCCTCCTGGGCCGCCAGCCGGACGGGCTCGATCCCGGAGCGGACATGGAGCGGATCGCTCGCGAGGCGGACGTCGAGATCGTCGGGACGGACAGCGGTAGGATGCCCTCGGGGATCGATCTGGGCTCGGATGACAGCCGGCCGATCCCGGAGCCCCGCGTCGCCATGCTCGTCGACAGTCCGATCTTCGCGTACTCGGCTGGCTTCCTGTGGTACCTGTTCGACCGGGAGACGGAGCTCGGGGTCACGCGCCTGCGCGCGCAGGATTTCCTCTCCGAGGACCTGGACGATTACGACGTCATCCTGATTCCCAGCGCCGGTGGGTTGGGCGGCCTGCTCGGCGACGAGGGCGTGGAGCAGCTCCGAGAGTGGGTACAAGCCGGGGGAACGCTGATCGGCACGCAGGCGAGCGCGATCGTCTTTACCGAGGGAAGATCGGGTCTGACGAGTGCGAAGCTTACGCCGGATGATAGCACCGAAAGTGCCGAAGCCGGTGCCGCCGCCGAGGGGGCGGAGGAAGATCCGGCCGCCTACCTGCGCTTCGAGGATCGTGAGCGGTTCTTTGGTCTGCAGCAGATTCCGGGGTCGGCGCTGCGCGGGATGTTGGATACCTCGCACCCGCTCGCCGCCGGACTCCCCGAACGGACCTACATGCTGAAGTTCGGTTCCAGCGCGCTCGCCCCGGGCGAGGGGCTACGAACGGTGGGGTACTACGACCGGGACGCCGGCTCGATGCTGGCAGCCGGGTATGCGTCCGAGGAGAACCTGGAGAAGCTGGCGGGTCAGGCGTTCGCGGCGGTGCAGCCGCTCGGAGACGGCCAGGTCGTCTTCCTCGTCGACGACACGCAGTACCGCATGTTCTGGGTCGGCGCATCCCGGCTGGTGCAGAACGCCGTGATGCTGGCCCCTGGCTTCTAACCTCTCCCCCGCTGGGACGGGGGGCACGCGCGACGTGCCCCCCCATCACCTCGGACGTAGAGATCCGCAGCGCGCTCGCGGCTCAGTCGCCGAACTTCTCTCGCCCGACAGCCCGGCACTCGTCGTCGTCCAGGACGGGGATCGCCTCGGAATCGACGACGTCGTTCCAGTTGAGGAGCCACCGATGGACGGCCCCCGGATCGTCCGTCTCGCAAATGGCGACGCCCGTGAAGCCCACGAGGTCGTGCCATCGCCCGATGACATTGATGCTATCCCCTGCATCTGCTTGATCGTCCTCCGCCGTCATGGCCGAGAAGACCTTCAACACTTCGTGTCGCTTGTCGTCGTGAACGCGCCAGCTGATGAGAAACTTCATCGACAGCTCCTGGTGGAAGTTGACTGGGAGGTACGGACAGAGACGCCTCCAGATACGCCGTCAGCGCGCGCGCGTCAACGAGCGGGGTCTCGATGCCGTGGGTCGAGGGACCGGATGGCGGGCTCGGAGGGCGCCGATGGGCCCGGAGGCGTGGTTGGGTGTGGGTGCTGCGACTCGAGCGACCCTTTGGCAGGCAGACCCAACATGATAGCTTCATCGGGACGTTGGCGACGAGACGATTCACCGCGCAGGGTTTCGCGGGTCGGCGGTGATCGCGGAGTGGCTATGAGATCGTGACGTACCGGTGAGCCGTGGCGTTTGGCGCACCCGACGTAATTGTGACGTACCCGACGTACCCTGGATAGACCTGACGTGCCGTTCTGCAGATGGCCCCGCGGCCACCGCGGCGCCCTACTGAATATTGTCGGCCCGGCCTTGATCGGGCTCTTCACACTGATTCCCACCGCTGGGGCCCTGACGGCCCAGAGCCCGGATCTGGTGCCCACCTCCGTTACGGGACCGAGCTCGGCTCAGATCGGGCAGTCGATCCAGGCGACCATCGTCTACGGGAACCAGGGCACGGTCACGTCGACCAGCACGTGGCAGGGCCGCGTCTACCTGTCCACCGATCAGACGATCACAACGGCGGATATCCCGGTCGGCAGCTGGACGCGGAACACGGATCTGACTCCGGGCGCCTCGGACACCCACGTGGGCAACTTCACGGTGCAGGGCGTCACTCCGGGCGTCTACTTCCTGGGGACGATCCTGGACGTCAACGACGCGGAGACGGAGAGCGACGAGACGAACAACAGCCTCGCGGCGGCGACGTCGATCACGATCACCGCGGCACCCGCGATCGGGTTGAACCCGGCGACGCTGACGTACGCGGCCCAGGTGGGGCAGGACCCACCTGCGCAGACGGTGACGGTCACCAACACCGGTGCCGGGACGCTCAATTGGAGCGGCACGGTCGACCAGACATGGCTGGGTGTGAGCCCGACGTCCGGTGCGCTCGCAGCGGGCGCGTCGCAGATCGTCACGGTGACGGTCACGAGTGCAGCCCTGGCCGCGGGACCGTACGCGGCGACGATCACCGTGAGCGACCCAGCGGCCAGCAACACGCCGCAGACGGTGGCCGTGGACCTGACAGTGAGCGCTACACCGGCGATCGGGTTGAACCCGACGACGCTGACGTACGCGGCGCAGACGGGGCAGGACCCCTCTCCGAACACGCAGACGGTGACCGTGACGAACACGGCTGGGGGCACGCTCAACTGGACCGCGACCGAAAACGCGACATGGATGAGCGTGAGCCCCCCGTCGGGTGCGCTGACGGCGGGCGCATCGCAGATCGTCACGGTGACGGTCACGAGCAGCGCCCTGGTGGCCGGGAGCTACTCCGAGCCAATCACGGTGAGCGACGCGGCTGCCAGCAACACGCCCCAAACGGTGACCGTGGACCTCACGGTCACCGCCGGCCCGGCTATCGGCTTGAGCCCCACGACCCTGACGTTCGGATCCGAGGTGGGAAGCGATCCGCCCACCCAGACCGTCACCGTCAGCAATACCGGGGGCGGGACGCTGAACTGGAGCGCGACCCTGGACCAGACGTGGCTGGGCGTGAGCCCCGCATCCGGTGCGCTCACGGCGGGTGCCTCGCAAGTCGTGACGGTCACGGTCACGAGCGCCGCTCTGGCGGCGGGGCCATACGCGGCGACGCTGACGGTGAGCGATCCGGCGGCCAGCAACACGCCACAGGCGGTCACCGTGGACCTGACGGTGACCGCCACTCCGGCGATCGGATTGACTCCGACGAGCCTGACGTACGCGGCTCAGGTGGGGAGCGATCCGCCCACCCAGACGGTGACGGTCACGAACACGGGCAACGGTACGCTCGACTGGAGCGCGACCGACAACCAGACTTGGTTGAGCGTGAGCCCGAGCACGGGTTCGCTGGCCTCCGGCGCCTCGCAGGTCGTCACAGTCACGGTCACCAGCTCCAGCCTGGCGGCCGGCAGCTACCTGGCGACCCTGACGGTCGGCGACCCGGCAGCCGGCAACACGCCGCAAACCGTATCGGTCGATCTGACGGTGACGCCGCTCCCGGCGATTGGAGTGGTCCCCCCGGCGTTGTCGTTCGGGACGCAGGTAGGGACCAGTCCGCCGAGCCAGACGATCACGATCACGAACACGGGCGGCGGGACGCTCAGCTGGGGTACGGCCGTGAACCAGGGCTGGCTGAGCGTGAGCCCGACTACCGGATCGCTTGGCCCCGGCCTGTCGCAAGTCGTCACGGTAACGGTGAGCAGTGCGAGCCTCGCCGGGGGCAGCTACGCGGGCACCATTACCATCAGCGATACGGGCGCGAGCAACTCTCCCCAAACCGTGACGGTGAGCCTGACGGTCTCCTCATCTCCCGCGATCGGCGTGAGCCCGAACACGCTCACGTATGCGGCGCAGGTCGGGACCGATCCGCCGACGCAAGCCGTGACGGTGACGAACACCGGAGGCGGTACGCTCGACTGGAGCGCGACCGGCAACCAGACCTGGCTGAGCGTGAGCCCGAGCACGGGTTCGCTGGCCTCCGGTGCATCGCAGGTCGTGACGGTCACGGTGACCAGTGCCAGCCTGGCGGCGGGGAGCTACACGGCGGCGATCGCGATCAGTGATCCGGCCGCGAGCAACACCCCGCAGACGGTGACCGTGGATCTGACGGTGTCCGCGCTTCCGGCTATCGGCATCTCACCCGGTACGCTCAGCTTCGGAACTCAGGTCGGGACCAATCCACCGACCCGAACGGTCACCGTGACCAATACGGGGGGTGGCACCCTCAATTGGGGTGCGGCGGACAATCAGCCGTGGCTGAGCGTGACCCCGACGACGGGATCTCTGACCGCCGGCCAGTCTCAGACCGTGACAGTCACCGTGATCAGCGCGAACCTGCCCGCCGGCAACTACGCGGGCACGGTCACGATCAGCGACACCGGTGCGAGCAACTCTCCGCAGGCGGTCGTCATCAGCCTGGCGGTCTCGTCGTCCGCCGCGATCGGCGTGACGCCCAGCACCCTGACCTACTCCGTGGGAGAAGGAAGCAGCCCGGCGAGTCAGGCTCTCACGATCACGAACCTGGGGGGTGGCACGCTCAACTGGCAGGCGACGGCCAATCAAACCTGGTTGGGCCTCAGCCCCGCATCGGGCACGCGGGCGTCCGGGCAGTCGCAGGCGGTCACCGTGTCGGTCAACAGCTCCAGCCTGGGTGCGGGAAGCTACGCGGCCACGATCACGGTCATGGATCCAGCGGCGAGCAACTCGCCGCAGACGGTCGCGGTCACGCTGGTCGTATCCGCCTCCTTCAGTCAGCCGACGGTTTCCGAAGCCGCCAACAGCTTGCTCGGCCAAAGCTCGTTGACGCCCGACGTGATGGTGTTCCTGGATTCGATCGGGAACCAGAACGGCCGATACGATGTCGGCGACTTCCGCGCATACGTCCAGATGCTGGGTCTTCTGGCCTCCACCATCCCTGGAGGGTCATGAGGTGAGAACCAGATCGTCGTTTCTCGGTTTCTGGCGCCTGCTGGCCCTTGGCGTGGCCTTGCTGGCCTGGGGTTGCAAGCCGACGCCGATCACGGAGCCGGGCACGCCGCAGCCGGGTACGCTGACGCTATCCATCCGGGGCTCGGGTGGGCAGGGACACGCGTTCCTGATCGAAATCACTGGACAGGCATCGGCTCCGACCGCGGTCGATGCCACACATCTCCTGTATCACACCACGACCGGTTCCGGGATTGGGTTGATCCTGATCGGTGCGGTCCAGGCCGGCCCCGTCGCCCGCTTTCAGGTCCCCGACATTGGACAGGCCGCGTCGTACACCGCCCAGATCGTCGAGGTAGCCGATGACCTGAACCGGCTCCTGACTTCGAGCAGCTTCACGGCCCAAATCGACTCCTGAGTCGCCCGTCTCCGGGCGGTTCTCGTGGCTCGCGCGTGGCGCGCTCGAGTCACCTGCTGTAAGAATATCCACGCCATGACCGATCGTGTTTGTATCATCGGAGCCGGCTCATCCGGTTTGATCGCCGCCAAGATCCTCCGGGAACGCGGGCTGCCCTTCGACTGCTACGAGCTCGGATCCGAGGTAGGGGGCTTGTGGCGATACGAGAACGACACGGGCCGCTCGCCCGCGTACGCCTCCCTTCGGACGAACACGTCGCGGGACCGAACGGGATATGCCTGTTACCCGATGCCCGCGGGCGAGTCGCCGTATCCGCACAACTCCGAGCTAGCCCGGTACTTCGACGCGTTCACAGACAATTTCGGCCTCCGGGACTCGATCGCCTTCCGGACCGAGGTGGTGCGGGTCGCCCCTAAGAGCGGAACCGGCTCGTATGAGGTCACGGTCCGCTCGCGCGAGACCGGCGAGGAAACGACTCACCGCTACGGTGCCGTCCTCGTGGCGAGCGGTCACCACTGGGACCCGAGCTGGCCCCGCTTTCGAGGTAGCCGTTGCGCCAGAGGGGAGGCGGTCCCGGGTGGGACCGGGAGGGCAGGGGACTTTAACGGCGTCGAGATCCACTCCCACGCGTACAGGAGCCCCGAGCACCCGGTGTCCGTGGCGGGTCGTCGGGTGCTGGTCGTCGGGATCGGCAACTCGGCGTGCGACATCGTTTGCGAGACGGCCGGTGTAGCGGGGCGAGCGCTGCTCTCCACACGGCAGGGTGCGCACGTGCTCCCCAAGTACCTCTTCGGCCGGCCGCTCGATCACTGGATCACGCCGCTGACTTCGCGTCTCCCGATCCGTGTGCAGACCGCGCTCATCGGGACGCTGGTGCGGCTCGCTCAGGGTAACCAGGTTCGGCGAGGCGTCCCGCGTCCCCCGCATCGTCTCGGACAGGAGCACCCCACTATCTCGCAGGATCTGACGAAGCTGGTTGGCGAGGGAAGGATCGCCGTCAAGCCGAATGTGGAGCGGCTAGCCGGCGACGAGGTCCACTTCGTCGATGGCACGGCGGAAACCGTGGATGTCGTCATTTACGCTACGGGCTATCGAGTCGCGTTCCCGTTCCTGGACTCGGGCTTCCTGCCATCGCTGGAGGCGGGTGGGATCGCGAGCAAGAACCGCTTACCGCTCTACCTGCACGTTGTCCCGCCGGAGCGCGTGGGCATCTACTTCCTCGGATTGATCCAGCCGCTCGGGGCCATTCCGCCTCTCGCGGAGGCGCAGGCGGAGTGGGTGGCGGATCTCCTGGAGGGGGTCGTGCAGCGCCCGACGCGCGAGGAGATGCGGACTGCGATCGACGCCTCCGAGCGTCGTCTGTGGAGCCGCTTCGTCGAATCGAGGCGGCACACGATGGAGGTGGAGGCCTACCCCTATCTGCGGGCCATCAAGCGCGCGCGAATCGAGGGCAGAAAGAGAACCCGGCTGACGATGTGACTCCCCGGCGCCGATACGAGGGGCCCGCCCGAAGCGGGCCCCTCGTCGAAGACTCGGTGTTACTCGTGATCTGATGGCTCGCGGTCTAATTGCTCCCGGTCTCGATAGAGATCGTCTCCCAAATGTCGTCCGCGTGCGCGGTGAACGCCCGCGCGAGCGCGTCGAACCGCTCCCCCGAGGCCGCGAAGGCGGCGAATTGAACGTCCCACGCATCGTCGATCGAATCCCAATCGGGCATGAGCAGGAGGAGCTGCCAGTTCATGGCGCCGCCGTGCTCGTGCTGCTCGACCGCGAATCCATTCATGAGGCCATCTTCCGTGGCGCCCATCAGCGCGGGTCTCCACACCTCGTCAAAGTACGTGTTCCACATCTCCAACTCGGAGGGGCGGACGTTGAATTTCGCGATGTAGAGGTACTCGTTGGGGCCCGCGCCCTCCCTCTGATAGAGGTCGGTGAGCCGCCAGATGTGATCCTCGTGCGCCTGGACCATGCCGCTGAAGTCGGGAGTCCCGGCCTCGGCCATCTTGCTGTTCAACGCCTGCAGCGCGGTGTCTATCGAGCCCCAATCGGGCACGATCATCACGAAGCGGAAGTTGTATTCTCCGCCCGAACTGTGCTGGCCGGCCGTGAACCCGTTGATGAGCCCCTCTTCCTGCATGCTGGTGAGGGCTGGAACGACGTAGTCCGTGTACGTGCCGATCCAGTCCTCGAGGTCCGCGAAGCTGATCTGCCAATAGCTCTCGCGTACGTACGGATCGGCCTCCTCTTCCTGCGCCGCGACCGGCGCGAAGCCGATTGCCAACGCGACCCCAAAGAGGGCGGCCAGGGGTGCCAAGCGCTTCATGGAGGTCTCCTTTTCCCGTGTCGACGGAGAAACACCGGATGATGGATGAGTGGGACGCGGCACCGATCCGGAAGGTGGAGTCCGGTCAACCCAGGGGAGCGCGCCCCGACCACACAGCGCGCCGCAGTCCCTCGAGGCGGGTCGCACGATCCCGCCATATGAGGCGGCAATCTACCGTGAAGCGACGCGAGAGGACAAACCAGCGGGCCGAGTAGCGCGCGTGGCAGCCGGCAAGCATCCGGCTGCCGAGCGTATCCACCGCGCCGAGTCGAAGGGGGAGTGTCAGGGGCTTGTGGAGAAGCTTCGAGTCCCCGAGGGTGTGGGTCGACCCGGCCGGGAACCCGATTACAGGGAGCGCTCTCCAGTCCATGACGGCGGACATAATCCTCGTCCTGGCGATCGTCGCGGTGGCGATCGTGTTGTTCGTGACCGAGTGGGTTCGGTACGACATGATCGCGCTTCTCGTCCTCGTGACCCTCGCGGTAACGGGCACCGTCCCCGGGCTAGAGGCGATCCAGGGCTTTGGGGACCCCGCGGTGGTCACGATCGCGGCTGTGCTGGTGCTGAGCGGTGGTTTGTATCGAACCGGGGTCGCGAACCTGCTCGGACGCCAGATGCTTCGCCTGGCCGGTGCGTCTCCAGCGCGGATCACGTTGGTCGTGATGATGACGGCGGGTCTGCTCTCCGGGATCATGAACAACATCGCCGTGGGGGCGCTTCTCCTCCCGGTCGTGCTCGACATAGCACGCCGGATCGGCCAGCCGCCATCGCGGCTGATGATCCCGCTCGCCTTCGCCACGTTGCTAGGGGGCTTGACCACGCTCATCGGGACGGCCCCCAACATTCTGATCGCGGGCGCTCTCTTCGAGGCGGGGCTCGAGCCGTTCGACATGTTCGATTTCACTCCACTCGGGCTCACGGTCCTCGTGGCGGGCACCCTGTGCATGGTTCTGCTGGGCGGGCGCCTGCTCCCCCACCGGTGGGAGGAGGGGGCGGGGGACTCCGTCGATGCGGAGCTGCGCGGCCAGTACGAGATCGAGGAGATGCTGTTCACGATCGCCGTGCCACAGGCCTCGGGACTGGCGGGTCGATCGCTGGTTGACTGCCGTCTGGGACTCGCCCTCGGGCTCAGCGTGCTGGCGGTGCGCCGAGAGGGGCGGATGATCCTGGCCCCGCGTCCCAGTTTCAAATTGCGCGAGGGAGACCGTGTAGTAGCGGCCGGGCGACCGGAGGCGTTCGAGACGCTGCGCGGCTGGGGGCATTTCATCGAGCCCGGCGGTGAGCTCCCCTCGACGGGACAGCTCGTATCTGGCCCGGTGGGCCTCGCCGAGATGGAGGTCGCGAGCGACTCGGCGCTCGCGGGACAGACGTTGCGCGAGATCGACTTCCGCAATCGGTATCGGACGCATGTGGTCGCCATCGCGCGAGAAGGAGCGATCCGGCGGGCCCGCATCCACGAGACCAGACTCAAGGTGGGCGACGTCCTCGTGGTCCTGGGGACCAGCGACAGGCTGCAGCAGCTTCGATATGCATCCGAGTTCTGCAACATCCGGCGGCTCACGTCGGAGGAGGCGACGCAGCGGTATCAGCTCAGCCGCTGGTTGCTTCGGCTCGAGGTTCCGTCCGGCTCGCTTCTCGAGGGACGTACGCTCAAGGAGACCCGCCTGCGCCGGGCGTTCGATCTGGCGGTGTTGGAGATCCAACGGGACGGCGAAGGTGTCGTGCTTCCGGGACCCGCGACACAGCTCAAGGCCGGTGACGTGCTCGTGGTGGAGGGCCGACGAGACAACTTCCTCGTGCTGGACGCTCTGGTCGATCTGGAGCTCAAGCCGAGCGCGCCGCGAGTCCGAGATCTGGAGTCGGAGAAGGTCGGGTTCGCCGAGCTGACGCTGGCTCCGCGTGCCACGCTCGCGGGGAAATCGCTCAAGGAAGTCTTCTTCCGGGAGAAATACGGGTTGAGTGTCCTCGCCATCTGGCGAGGCGGGCGCTCGTACCACTCGAGCGTCGAGGTGCGATCGATGCCTCTTCGCTTCGGGGACGCACTCCTCGTGTACGGCGAGCGGACCAGGCTGAGGCTGCTCGCGCGGGATCCCGGTTTCCTGGTGCTCACCGAGGAGATGCGCGAGATATTTCGCGGCCCGAAGGCGCCCGTGGCGCTGGCGATCATGGCGGCCGTCGTGTTGTCGGCGTCGACGGCTTTGCTCCCGATCTACATCGCGGCGCCCGCGGGGGCGCTGATGATGGTGTTCACGGGGTGCCTGACGGCGGATGAAGCGTACGAAGCTGTGCAATGGAAGGTCATCCTGCTGATCGGTGGGATGCTGGCGCTCGGCGTGGCGATGCAGGAGACCGGGACGGCGGGCCTCATCGCGCGCAGCGCTCTGGGACGCGCGGCCGAGATCGGACCGCTGGCGCTCCTCGGTGGGCTATTCATGGTGACCGCGCTGGCGGCGCAGTTCATCCCGACGGCTGCCGTAGCGGTCCTCATGTCGCCGATCGCGCTCAACACCGCCGTGGAGGCGGGCGTATCGCCCTACTCGTTGATGATGGTCGTGGCCGTGGGGGCGTCAGCGGCCTTTCTGAGTCCGTTCGGGCACCCCGTAAACCTGCTCGTCATGGGTGTGGGCGGATACCGCGTCGCGGATTACACGAAGGTGGGAATCCCGCTGGTGATCGTCCTTCTACTCGTGGTTCTCTTCGTCCTGCCGATCATCTGGCCACTGGCCATCTAGCGACTGGATGATGCGGATGCCCCGGTTCTCCAGCGCCTCGGCCAGAGGGGGCAGGGGCAGGTCATTGATGGGCGACAAAAGTCCACGATTCACGATCTGGCCCGCGCCGATCATCTGAGCGCCGATGCTGGCCGTGAATCCGGTCAACCGACTGACGGCCGTCAGCCCGGTCTCCAGATCGCGCGCGTCCACCACCTGAGACACGACGAGGACCCGGACACCGGCCTGCAATCCTTCGACCTCCACCCGGAGCACACCTAGATCTCGCTCACCCGGCGCGTACCGGAGTTGTGGCTCGAGGGCGGCGGCGAGGTACTCCTTTCGATCCACAGCCATGCCCCCGACGACGACGGGCGCCTCATCCAGTAAGTGCAGATCGACGAGCGTGCGCCAGAACGCGCAATGCCCAGGCCAGCGTAACGTGTAGCGTCCGGCCGTCTCGAGCCGGGATGGGTCGAGCCCGAGGAGCTCGACGTATTGGAGCGCATCTCCGTTGGGAAACGCCTCCAGCCGGCCAAGTCCCTCGATCTCGATATCGTGCACGTTCTCGGGGCGGAAGATTTCATCACCACCGATCTGCATGAGGACCCCGTCGTGGAGGAGACACGCCGGCCGGTGGTACGCCCGTAGCACGCCCTCGAGCGTCCAGCTCACCTTGTACCGGAGGGGGTTTGTGGCGGCCTCGGGAGCCGGGATGCCCGCGCCGTAGCTTCGGAGCCCCGTGACCTCGTCCATGCTTCGAACAGCCTCGCGCAACATCACCAGATCCAACCCCGGATCCATGCCGCACTCGGGTAGGATGGTGACATCGTTTGCCAACGCCGCGTCGTGAAGGGCGCGGAGCTCCGGTGTCGCGTAGTTCGTGCTGACCAGGTGAACGCCGTGTCGGACGGCGGAAGCCGCCACGTCCGCCATGAACGGAACGGGCAGGAGGTCGATCGCCACGTCGTGTCCCGCTCCCATCAGTCGATCAAGCGAGTCCGCGTCCGTGCCGTCAAGCGCCTCGCAGCGCACCTTCGCACCGTAGCTCCGCTCGGCAACGTGCGCGTCGAGACGGTCGATATCGAGGTCTACAGCCAGCACCTCCCTCACCGGGTCGCTGCTGACGAGATCCCGGAGCGCGGCCGCGCCCTGCATGCCTACACCGAGGAGGAACACCTTCATGGAAGTGGACCGGACGTCAGTCTTGGGGGAGCAGTGCTCGATACTCCGCAGCCTTCTCCGGTTGCCCCCAGGCATCGTACAGCTCCGCGAGGTTTCGGCGGGCCGCCGCGACCTGCCCGTGATCCTCGCCGAACTGGGCTAGGAAGATGGATAGCGACTGCTGGTAGATATCCTCGGCCTCCTCGTACTCCTCTTTGGCCTTCAATATGGCGCCCAGGTTGCGGAGCGCGAGCGCGAACAACGGGTGCTCGTCGCTCGTGGCCTCTCGCTGGATCTCGACGGCTTCGCGCATCATCGTCTCCGCCTCTTCGTAGTCGCCCTTCACACGCAGCAGCTGGGCGAGGTTGTTGAGGCTCGTGGCGACGTTCGGGTGCCGGTCCCCGAACACCTCGCGGCGGGTCGCCAGGACCTGTCGCATGATGGGCTCCGCCTCGTCGTGCTTCTGCTGGCGGAAGAGTACGTTCGCGAGGTTGTTCATTCCCGCGGTTACGCTCGGGTGATCATCCCCGAGCGCCTCACGCCAGATGTCGAGCGCTTCGCGGAGGAACGTCTCCGCCTCGCCGAACTCCTCTTGTGCCATCAGCGTCCCGCCGAGGTTGTTGAGGCTGGCCGCGATGCCCTCATGCCCTTCGTCGAGTAGCGCACGTCGCATCTCGAGCACTTCGCGAAACATCGTTTCGGCCGTGTCGAGATCTCTCCGCTGGTAGTTCAACAACGCCAGGTTGCTGAGGCTGGTGGCAAGATCGAGATGTTGATCGCCGAAGAGCCCGCGGCGCATGGCGATCGCCTCATCGTACAACTGTTCGGCCTCATCGTACTCGCCCTGGAGCTGTCGCAGCTCGGCCAGCTGATTGATGCTGGCCGCCAACGCGGAGTCTCCGCCGGGGTACAACTCGCGCCGCGTGTCGAGCGCCCCCTCGAGCAAGGAAGCGCTTTCCGGATAGAGCCCGAGCTTCTGGTAGACTTCGCCCATGACGTGCATCAGCCTGGCCTGGACCACGGGCTGGTCGGACAGCTCCTCGTCGATCTGCTCGGCACCTTGATCCAGGATCTCTCGCGCGGTGACCTCGTTGCCACGCGCCTCGCCCGGATCGGAGACCTCGAACAGGTCGACCATGAACTCCGACACCTGTTGCGCGGTCTGGGTCTCGATCCGTGCGGCGTCCTCGGCGCGCCGGGCGCGCACCATTCCGATGGTGGTCGCGACGGTACCGGCCGCGAGCGCCAGGATGGCGAGCGCTGCCGAGGTCAGGGCCACCTTGTGCCGGCGAGCGAACTTGTGGAATCGGTACAGCGCCGACGGAGGGCGGGCCAGTACGGGCTCATCCTTCAGGAAGCGCTCCAGCTCGAGCGCCAACCCGCTCGAGGTCTCGTACCGGCGGGTCCGATCCTTCTCGATCGCCTTCATGATGACCCAATCGAGGTCCCCCTTCAGCTCTCGCTTCAGCGTGCGGGGATCCGTGTCGCGACGTTTGGCGATCGTCTCCCGCGTCTCTCCCGGCAGGGTCGTCAGCTTCGACGAGGGGACGGGCGCATCCCTGTCCCGAATCGCGCGTCTGATGGCGGCGTCGGCCACTCTTGGCAGGTCGTAGGGGCGCGTCCCGACCAGCAGCTCGTAGAGCATCACTCCGAGGCTGTAGATGTCGGTCCGGGTATCGACATCGAGCCCCGACGCCTCGGCCTGCTCCGGGCTCATGTAGGCGGGTGTTCCGATGAGATAGCCGGCCTGCGTAACGAGCGTTTTCTCGGTGAGGCTGGGGCCCATGGCCTTCGCGATCCCGAAATCGATCACTTTCGGGCGCGGCTCTCCGTCGTGCACCGCGACGAGGATGTTGGACGGCTTGAGATCCCGGTGAATCACGCCTTTCTGGTGGGCGTGTTGCACGGCACGGCACACCGGGATGAAGAGCCGGATCCGGGCTTCCGTGGTGAGTACGTGGGTGTCGCAGTACTCGGTGAGAGGCACGCCCTTGACGCGCTCCATGACGAAGTAGGACCGCCCGTCGTCTGTGACCCCGGCATCGAACACCTTCGCGATGTTGGGGTGGTCCATGACCGCGAGCGCCTGACGCTCGGCCTCGAAGCGTGCGACGATTTGCTTGGTGTCCATGCCGAGCTTGATGATCTTGATGGCGACGCGGCGTCGGACGGGCTCGGTCTGCTCTGCCTCGTACACGACGCCCATCCCACCCTCGCCCAGCGTCTGGAGGATCTTGTAGGGGCCGATCGTCGCGGGGCGGTCGGGATCGTCATCGCTCGCGTCGATCAAGCCGGCCGCGCCGTGCGCCTCCAGCAACGCCCTGACCTCGATCAATAGCTCAGGGTCGTCGGCGCATCGCTCTTCCACGAAGGGCATCCGGTCCGGCTCCGCACGCTCGAGGGCGGCGAGGAGGATCTGCTGCACCAATTCCCAGCGATCAGAATCCATGCGATAGAGACTCCGGGTGAGAAGGAGCCATCAAGGTACCCCCGGGAGCCGAGGATCCAGGCTCCCGGGTGACGTGGAAGTCTATGTGGACGGCTGCCTCACGAGCCGGTAACCGTGATGTTCCCATTCAAGGTGAGGATGTCGATCGTTCCCTCGCCTGTTCCGAGAGTGCCCGTCACCACGTTGTTCGTGATTTGCTCGTTCGTGAGCGTGAGGTTCGTGACGGTCACGCTCCCGGCGTCTGTGCGCACGTCCAACTCGGCATTGGTGGCCGAGGGTACGCTGAGCGCGATATTCCCGTTCACGGTGGACAGGTCGATGAACTCGTCGCCTTCAATGCTCACCGCCGCGATCAAGTTCCCGTTGACGACCGAGACCTCGGTGTTCCCCTCGATATCCGTGAGTGTGACAACTCCGTTCGTCACGAGCGCAAGAAGCCCGTTATCGAGACTCTCCATCGTCACGTCACCGTTCACGCTGGCCACCTGGCCAAATAGCCGACGGGGAACCTCCAATACCCAGTTGACGACGTACTGGCGGTTGCGGCCGACAGGGTGGATCGATCGAATTCGAAGCTCGTCGCCCACTTCCGTGATGTCGAAGGTGATTTGCGCCAGGCCAGCCGCTGCATCGCTCTCGCTGTTCGCACCGACACGCTTCTCGCCGCGGATGACGAATGCCTCACCGCCCGAGTTGCGAGTCACCAGTATCCGTCCGTTTGTGCCCTCGATCGCAAAGCTCGAGAGCCCGGTAGCATCGCGGTCGAAGCGAAAGTCCTCGAACACCTCCGTCGTGCAACACAAGCTGCTCGTAACCGAGGCGCATGCCGCAACCGCCAGAGGCGCGAGGATGGCCACGAACGCCGAGACGTGCGTCGCGATACCTGCGCGGTGTCTATGGATCATGGTCCGTTTCCCGTTCATGTCATTGGCCGTGGGCACGCGATCAATTCTTAAACCGGGGCCGACTCCGCCACCTCGAGCCGTGCTCCCGTCGGTCTATCCGCCGTTTCCTCGACTCTCGCCGAGGATTCGAGCCGCGCGCCGCGGATTGAAAGCGCCGCAGTTGCAGAAGCGGGCCAGGCAACGGCTCGCCTCGGCCGGCGTGCGTCGTCCGTTCCGTACCCACGAGATCATCTTTTGCGCCAATCCGTGCCCGATCAGGCCGTGCCCGCACATGGTGCACAAACGCAGGGTCGTGGCATCCGGGAGGCGCTCGGTCCGCCCAAAGAACCCTAGTGAATATTCCACACTGTGCCGCGAGATCCCGACTTCGTCGCAGCATTTCTCTGCGCTGGATGTGAGCGCGCTCACGTTGATCGAGAGCCCCAGGTCGGCGTCTCGCAGCTCCTCGACAAACGCGCGCATTGATTCGTAATTGTCGAATACCGCCGTCACGGGGGAAGGGGCGTCGACAGCCGCGATCACGCCTTCAGGGGACGGGGCCGAGTGACGCCGCCAATGAACGGTGGGTTGGAGGCCCCGCTTCGCGTGGTACCAGCCGTGGTGGGCCGTGTCTCCGATGTTGACCGGGTCATGACGGAGCGAACGCCGCAGGAACTCCTTCTGCCTCTCCACGGCGAGTCGGGCATCGAAGCCGCTGGCCGGCATGGCCAGGACCAGAAAGTCATCCTGCTGATCTTCGACCGATCCGGATCGATGCAGCGTGTGGGTCATTCCCCCAGGTGTCCGAGTCCGATGTTCGTCTTCGCGCGAATAGGGGCGTATCCGGAGCCCGCGAGCACTCGCTCGAGGGGACTCTCTCCCCCTCCCTCACAGCGGCCGGCCGCCCCCACGGCCATCACCGTGTCGATCCGCTTCGCCACCTCCTCGAGGGCGCGCAGCAGACGGGGCACTTCGTCGAATCCCACTTTGAACTCGACGATGGCCGACATGACCTTCTCCCCCAGCACGTCAGGATTCAAGGTGCCGGAAGCGGCATCGACCATCAGCCCGGTCACGGGGTTGTTCTTCTCGAACGTCACGCCAGTCGTAGCGAGGTGGCGGGTGACGCGCTCGATATCGCGAAACCAGACCCCTACCGCCGGGCGACCCAGTTCCACGACGAACCCCGCCTCGCCCTCGCCCACTCGGTCGGTCACGTCGTTCGTCTTCACCTCCTCCGTGCCGCGGCCATGCACACCGGTCTCCTCATGGGGCGCCTGAGTATCGCTGAACGCGCGGCGCACGGTACGCGGCCACGTGAGCTCCTCGGGCTCGATGGCGGAGGTCGGGCACACATCGGGCTCGGGGTCGAACCGGACACGCGCGAGCCGTAGCAGCCGGCGCACACCGCGGACCAAAGTGGGATTGAGCCGCTCGGTGCTCATGTTGCGGTAGCACGCGAAGCATTCCACGCACTCGGCGGGATCTACGGCGGCTCGCTCCCGGGCGGGATCGATCGAGATGGCCGCCATGGGGCACACGGCCACGCAGTTGCCACACCCGACACACAGGTCCGGGTTGATCCTCATTCCTGTGCTCCGCTGCCGCCACGGGAGAGTGCGGGCCGGAACGAGTTCCCGCCCCGGCCGCCCGACTGGCTAACAATACACTGATCCCCGTGGGGCGGCACCGCGACACTACCCCTTGCCGGAGCGGGCGACGACCGTCACGCTGGGCACAGTCTGTTGCGGGAGGGTCGATACCGGGTGATGAACAGATCCGAGCCGGGTGCCGGGGCGCGCGCTCGCGTGGCCCCTGCAAGGTAGCGTTGCCAGTCGATCGGACGCTCGCCACGCTCATGTACGGGTCGATCGCGGCCGCGGCTGCCGCCTTCGGGATCGGCCCATGGGCCTTCGGTCGCCGCCCGTCCAGGAGGCTCATCGGTCTCGCGAACGCGCTGGCCGCCGGACTGATGCTCGGGGCGGCATACATCCTGGTGAGCGAGGGGCTGACGGGACCGGCCTCGCCCGGGGCCGCAGGCGCGGTGCTCGGCATCCTGTTCGTGTACGGGTCGCACGCGTTCGGAGGGACCTCGGATCTGCAGCTCAATCTCACCGATGAGTTGTCTCCCGAGTACGGCTATAAGGTGGTGGTCGTCAACAGCCTCCACTCCGCCTCGGAGGGGATCGCGATCGGCGTCGCCATGTTTCTCGATCTCCGGCTAGGCATCTTCATGGCGCTGGCTTTCGCGGTGCACAACGTGGCGGAAGCGACGGCGCTGTGCTCGGTTCTCGTACCGCGGGGCGTGTCGCTCAGCCGGGCCGCCGCGCTGTCCGTGCTGACCGACGTGAGCCAACCGCTGATGGCTGTGGCCACCTACGCAGTGCTGATCGCGGCCCCCGTCATCCTCCCGCCCACGTTGGGCTTCGCGGTGGGCGCCATCATCTACCTGACCGTGGTCGAACTCCTCCCCGAGGCCTACACCCAGGCGCACGAGGTGGGCATCGGCGTCACCGCCGCCGTGGCGATGAGCGCGGTCGCTCTGCTCCGGGTCTTCCTCCCATGACCGGGGAGCTGGAGACGTCTCAGGTTCTTCGCGTACTCCTGTGGGCGGCGGTCACGGCGTTGGCGACCGGTCTCGGCGCGCTCCCGTTCCTGTTCCTGCGGCGGGTCACCTCCGGGGCGGTGGCGTACGCGAACGCGATCGCATCCGGTCTCATGCTGGGGGCGAGTTTCGGCTTGCTCGCGGAAGGGACGGAGCACGGGGCGTGGCAGCCGTTCGTGGGTGCCAACCTCGGCGTTCTTTTCATCCTCGCCACCCGCCGCTGGCTCGACGAGCGCGACATCGAGTTCGGCTCGATGGGGGGAGAGGGTGCCCGGAAGATGCTCTTGATCGTGATCGTGATGGCGGTGCATTCGTTCGCCGAGGGTGTGGCCGTGGGCGCCGCGTTCGCGGGCGGGCTGACGCTCGCGGCGTTCGTGACGATCGCCATCGCGGTCCACAACATCCCGGAGGGGCTCGCGATCAGCGCGGTCCTCCGGCCGCGAGGCCGGAGCATCGCGGCGTGCGCCGGTTGGAGCATCTTTTCGTCGCTGCCGCAGCCCCTCATGGCGGTGCCCGCATTCATCTTCGTGGAGGCGTTCAGACCTTCGCTGCCGTACGCGCTCGGGTTCGCCGCCGGCGCGATGGTGCTGATGGTCCTGCTGGAGCTGCTCCCCGAATCGTACGAGCACGGTCGGCGCGCCCCGGTCGGCATCCTCGTCTCGCTTTGCCTGGTCGGGATGCTTCTGCTGCAACGGTATCTCTAGCCCTGATGAGGGCGGGCCGGTGGGCGCGCCCGTGAACGATCCGGGGCGGCGGTCGACCCACTCGCGACGTGGGTCTCGCGTGCCGCGACTTGCTTCAGATATCCCGAACCTCCCTAGTGTAGGGCCTCATGAGAATCTCGAACGTACTTCGATTCCGCGGTCATCCGACCGCCTGGGGCGTCCTCGGCGGCGTCCTGGGTACGCTCGTTCCGCTTACCGCGCTCGCCCAGGTGAGCGAGGGTGGGGCAGTGGATCGGCGCGCCGCCGTTCCAGTAGCGACGGTGGGCACGGTCGCCGTCGCTACCCCGGATGTGTCGGGCTACTACGATCCGGATCTGCTCGAGCGCATGCTGGAACGGGCGCAGCAGCTCACGCCGCTCTCCAGCCTGGTCATATCGCGCCGGGGCGAAGTGGTCGTGGAGAGCTATTACCGCGGAATGCGGGCGGATCGAGCGGTCAACGTGAAGTCCGTCTCGAAGACTCTCCTCTCACCGCTGGTGGGGATCGCGATCCGGGATGGGCTCCTGGAAGGACCCCAGCAACGCCTCGACAAACTCCTGCCCGAGGTGTTCGACCGGCTGGAAGCGGATGGACGTCTGGATGCCCGGAAGCGGGGAGTGACGCTGCACCACCTGCTCAGCATGACGACCGGCATCCAGGGCACCAGCTTCGGAAACTACGGAGCGTGGGTGTCTTCGGGGAACTGGACCTGGGACGCGCTTCGCCGGCCGATGGAATGCGACCCCGGTCGCTGCTGGGAGTACTCGACGGGCAATACGCACCTGCTCTCGGTGATCCTGTCGAGACAATCGGGGAAGAGCCTGCGAGCCTACGCGAGGGAGGTGTTCTTCCGCCCGCTCGGTGTCCCGCTGTACGAATGGGACCGGGACCCCCAGGGCTACTACCTGGGCGGCAACAACATGGCGATGCGGCCACGGGACCTGCTCAAGTTCGGTCAGCTCTTCCTGAATCGCGGCCAATACGAGGGCGAGCAGCTCGTCCCGGAGGAGTGGATCGATCTCTCCTGGCGGGCCAGGAACCGGTCACCCTGGAACGGCCACCGGTATGGCTACCTGTGGTGGACGGAGGATTGGGGCGGCGAGATCGCGCACTTCGCGTGGGGATACGGCGGCCAATACGTGGTGGTCGTTCCGCGGCTGGATCTGGTGGCCGTAGTTACCTCATCACTCGCCCGAACTCAACGCGGCCACACGAGGCGGGTGCGGGACTTCTTCGATGACTACGTCATCCCCGCGTTCGCGGTGCGCTCGCCAGGATCCGCCACCCTCGACGCCGAGCGCGACGGAGGCTCGTAGGAGCCGGCGCGGACGCGACACGCAGCCACCGGGGCGTGCTCACGCCTGCTGCTCGCCCCCCCAGAATCCCACCACGCGTCGCAGGGCCCCGTCGCCCGACACGAGCGCATAGTTGATCCCTCGGAACAGGACCTCTCCCTCGGCGCTCATGGCTTTCCACGGGATGAGGACCTCGCCCCGGCAGATTCGGACCTCACCGTCCAGCTCCATGGTCGCGTCGGGCACGAAGTGCTGGGTGCTCCCGATGTGCAGGGAGAGCTTGTCACGCCCGGCGAACGCCGCGTACTCGTCCTTGAACTCGATGTCTTCGGCGCAGCAGGCATCGAGGAGATGCATGCGCGAGTCCGCATCGGTATCGCTCCACGCGCTGAAGTACGTCCCGATCGTCGAGCCCAAAATCGCGGCAAGGTAGGAGCGGTTCGCCACCAACTGAAGCCGCCAGAGGTGGAACTTCCACCCGGCCGTGTGCTGCTGGACCTCCTCATCGGTCGGGAGGCCGAAATGGCTGAGCGTCACCCGCGTTCCCTCCCCCTCGGGTGCTAACACGAGCTCCAGACGGGTCGACCCCGGCGGGAGCCACTCCGCCTGGTGACCCTCGGAGACGCCCCAGGTGAACGCGATCTTCTGGTCCTTCACGACCTCGGCCACCTCGCCTTCGATGACCGTCGAGAACTGGGGGAAGCGGACGGAGAACGGACTCCCGGCTTCCAATTGAAAGCTGGCCTCTCCGTCGAGCCAGCTCGAAAACTGCTCCGGATCCGAGAGGATCGTAAACACGGTCTGCGGACGCGCCTCGATAAAGATCGAGGTCTCCACCGAACCACCCGTCTGCGCGTTCGCATCGCTCATCGCTGACTCCTCTCTTCCGTTTCGGCGAGCCGCTTCAGTTCGGCCAGCCTATCCGTCCACATGCTCTCCAGGTAGATGGCGAGCGTGCCCATGGTGTGCTTGCGGGCCCGGTAGTACCGGTTTCGTCCCTCCACCCGTACATCGACGAGCCCCGCCTCACGCAGGCGCGCGAGGTGTTGGGACACGGCCGAGAAACTCACGGGGACCCGCGCCGCGATGTCCCCGGCGCTCAGCTCACGATCCCATATCAGCTGCAGGATTTCCTGGCGTCTCGGCTCGGACACAACCTTCAGGGTGTCTCGCATGGCAATAGTTTAGTGGTCGCTTAAATATAAGGCAAGGAGAAAACGTGAAGGGGTAGGGAATCCGCTGGGTTGTCGGGCTCGTGGAGGTCCTAACCGGGGAGTTGGCCGTCGAAGAGGCTCCCGTGCCACAACGGATAGGTGGCGTACACGACCAGGGTCGGGAGCGGAACAGGGTAGAGTCGGAAACCGCCCCGAACGAGCCCCGCGTCGTGCGACCGAATGGGGGTGTAGCTCGGGGGCCCTTGGAGATCGTACGCGCGCCCGAGCGTCGAGGGTCTCCGTGCGCGCTCGGGGAGCAGGTAGCCCGTGTCGTTGGGCAGGGCGTCCTCGGTGGAGTCGCCATAGAGGAAGTCCCGGTAGTACCTGAAGGGGTCGTAGTATGCGCCGCGGAGCGGTCGCCCCGTGCGACCCGGGCGGTCGCGCTCGCGGGTGTCAGGCCCGAACCGATTTGCCCGGGGATCCCGGGATCGCTCGAGGTGGCCACCGATCACTCGGGCGAGCCCGCCACGGTCAGAGAAGCTGCGCAGGGCTCCGGCGGGCTGGTTCCCGATCCGGACCTTCCCCCCGCTGATCCGAATCGGGGCGGACGCCCGTTCCCCGCCGGGCCGCCCCTGGCCGGCCAGCGGTGCCGCCAGCAGGAGTGCGATGAAGAGCGTGCCCCCGCCGCGGAGTATTCGCCCCGCCGCGAAGCCGCCAGGCCAGGCGTGTGGCCACAAACCTGGCGCGTCGTCTCTCTTCGGTCTCACCGTTTTGGCCCTCCGCCGCTCGGAACCGGTCCTCCGCTGAGCGTCTCGCCCTCGGTACCCGTTTGACGGGTGATTGAGCCGTGTCGTCAACCCTCCGGGTATCGAGAGCCCCACAACCCCGAGGGAGGTTTGCAGGCATGAGGTACCTGGTCGTGATCGAGAAGACCCAATCGGGATATTCCGCGCGCTGTCCGGACTTCGATGGCTGTGTGGCCACGGCCCCTACACGCCCGGAGGTGGAAGAGCAGATTGGACGAGTGCTCGAGTTTCACCTCTGTGGGTTGCGGCACCTCGCCGTCGATGTGCCCCTGCCTACGGCCTATGCCATATACGTCGAACTCGCCGCTCGCCGGGTCGGCGCTCGAACAGTTCAGCAGTCGTAGGAGAGCTCGCTCCGGGACCCTCTCGGGGAGAAGGGAGTCCCGGGCACTGGCTTCCGTGCCCGGGAGCGTCGTAGTCTCCCAAGCATGGATCTCATCAACCTGTTCGACTACGAGTCCGCGGCCCGAGACGAGCTCCCGCAGATGGCGTTCGACTACTACGCCAGCGGATCGGACGACGAGGTCACGCTTCGTGACAATCGCGATGCCTACGGTGGTATCGCGCTGCGGTATAGCGTGTTACGCGATATCGCCGAACGTAACCTATCAACATCGATTCTCGGTCAGGATATCTCGATTCCGATCCTGGTCGCGCCAACGGCGTTCCACCGACTGGCTTGTGACGAGGGAGAGCTGGCCACCGCGAAGGCCGCGGACCGCATGGGGACGATCCTGATCCTGAGCACGCTCTCGACGACCGCCATGGAACAAGTCGCGGAGGTCGCCGGCGAGCCGGTGTGGTTCCAGTTGTACTTCTACCGGGATCGTGAGGCCACTGCGGAACTGGTGCAGCGAGCCGAGGCTGCTGGATACGGCGCGATCGTGCTGACGGTGGACGCTCAGCTCTGGGGGGTGCGAGAACGGGACGTGAGGAACCGCTTCCAGCTTCCCGAGGGGCTCTCGATGCCCAACCTCGCGGGCGGCATGAGCCGCGTCGCCGCTGCGGAGGCGCCGCGGGCGTGATCGTGTCGAACCACGGTGGGCGACAGCTGGACACCTCGGTCGCCACGATCCGCGCGCTGCCCGGCGGGGCCGAAGCGGTGCGCGAGACACTCGTTCGGGAGAACCGAGACAGGTCGGAGTTCGTGCTGCTCCTCGACGGCGGAGTCCGTCGCGGCACCGATGTCGTCAAGGCGCTGGCCATGGGAACCGACGCGGTGTGCGTGGGGCGTCCCGTCCTCTGGGGGCTGGCCGTGGATGGTGAGGACGGGGTCGTTCGCGTCCTCGAGCTGCTGCGGGACGAATCGGACACCGCGATGGGGCTGTGTGGCGCCACCTCTTCCAGCGAGCTGAAAGAGATGGCCTCCGATCTCATCGTCTGGCCTGACCGGGGCTAGAATCCAGACGGAGTTCCCCTCCACACGCCGGGCGACTCGCTACTCGACTCCGCTGCGACTCGCGGTCGCGTCCACCTCGCGCGACAACGAGGGGACCGGCGGCCCGTCGCGCAGCAGGAACGAAGCCTGATCGACGACCTGGGGATTTTGCGCCGCCTCCTGCGCCGCCTCCTGCCCCATCTCCTGCAGCTCCTCGACAACCGGCGTGTCTCCGCCGGGGAACAGATAGGGCGTCGCGAGCGTGAACGGTACGATGAGAAGCGCACCGTAGAGCACCGTGCCGGCGACAGCCGTCGCCAGAGTCGGTCTTCGAGCCTCCAGATGCTCGAGAATACCGTCGGCCATCCCGATCCTGGCCGCCGCGGGGATCATCTCGAACGGGGGATCGCACAGCGTCTCGAACACGGCCTTCAGCTTCTCGGGTCGCCCGGCGCCGCTGGGCATCTGCGGTGCGATCCGCCGCACCGCCGCAGCCCAGCGCCACTTTGCCGGTAGAGCCGCCGCGAGGATGAGGGCGATCACGCCGAGCACCGGGTCCGCGAACCGCCAGGCCACCCAGGCGAACGCCAGCGCCCCGACGCCGAGAAAGATCGCTTGCGCTCGAGGGAAACGACCCAGGATCAAGGTCTCGACCAGCCGGCCTCCGTCCAGCGGTACGAACGGAAGCAGGTTCAGGTAGTTGAGGACAAGCGCCACGATCCCGAATTCGAGCCACCAGGAAGCTCCGCCCCGGTAGAAGAAGATCAGGCAAGCGACCCCGAGTATCAGGCCGGGCACAGGACCCAGTAGGTAGACGACGGTGCGCTGCCAGGCCCTGGCTCCCGGATTCCGACCGACCGTGGCCGCACCCAGGAACGGGAGGAAGAGGATCTGCCGGTCCTTGTATCCGAACGCGATCATCCCGACCAGGTGCCCGAGCTCGTGGATGAGCACGGCCGCGAAGATGAATCCCACCAATCTCCAGGACGCGTACCAACCGAGTGCGAGGGTGAAGAGGACCGTGCTCACGAGGAACACGAGGGCCCTACCCGCGACGGGGCGGCGCAGACGCTCCTTGGCCTCGCGCAGGTACTCGAACTCCCAGGCCATCGCGGCGGCCTGCGCCTCACGTTCCGGTTGAGTCTCGCAGCCCGTGGGGGCTGTCTGGTCATCCGGCGAATAGCTCTCCGAGAGGTACGCGGCGTCCGCCTTCACGGACGCAGGCCAACGAGCGCTGATCCGCTCCGCCGGTGGTCTCCCGGCCGTAACCGCGGCGGGTCCCACAACCGGCATGGCGCCGGATCGCTCGACCTTGTGAGCCGCCGCTGCTTCGATCCGCTCGGCCCGCTGCGTCTTCGCGATTCGGTGATTCTCGGCCACGAACTCGCGGGCGAAACTCCACGCGGCCGCGGAGACGACCCGCCAATTGCCTCCGTTCTCACTGTTTCGGCCGACCGCGGCCGGGGCGATCCATCCCTCCTGCTCCCAGAACCCGAGGGTGGCCGCAAGCATCGCCTCCTCGCGGGCCGCAAGCTCGGCAGGAGAGTAGCTGATGGTTTGCAGGGTCGTGAGACGGTCTCGAATGGCGCCCTCGTGGTGCTCCCACTGCCGGTCCAAGTCGTTGAGCCGATGGTCGTAGCTCTCCCAACACGGGGGAAGTGAGAGCGCGAGATGTTCCACGCCGTCGAAGGTCGCGACCACCGTACCGTCCTCGAAGGCGGTCGAGAAACCCACCTGGAATGCCCGCTCCCCGGTTCCCGGCAACGGTGGACATACGGCCGCGTATGTGCCGCTCCAGGGGTGGTGGAAGACCTGACAGGGGCGTCGACCCTCGGTCTCCACGACGGATTCGGTCCATTGAGCGTGGCTGAAGACGAAGTCGAGTTCCTCGAGGTGCCGTGTGGCCAGCTCGAAGAGCGGGTCGATCTCGTTGGGGAGGTCGCCCGAATCGCAGACCTCTACGCGGGCCGGTCGCAGACGCAAACGGCGGATCTTGAGCCACACGCTTGAAAGGACCAGCAGCTTCGTGCCCCCTGCCAGGGCCACGAGGATGAGCAGCACGGTAAGCAGGTTCATCCGAACTCCGCTTCTTCCTGTTCGTATACGTCACGTCGCGCGCGGTGGGCCGGCCTCCCGTGGCCACCAACCTCCCATCCCATCCGATCAGCGCGCGGAGGGTGCTGCTGCAAGTTTCGGGTCCCTGGCACAACTCCACGCCGGACATAGAGATGCGAGTGAACGTGCCGGTTCGTGCGTGGCTCAGGTTGCCACGCAGGGGGCAGGATGCGGGTTAGGGCGAGACCTGAAGAGTGCGGAGGCGGTTGAGGGCCTTGGCCAACTCCTGCGGGCGAGGCATGGCGAGCTCGGGGCTGGACTCGATCGCGATCAGTCCCTCGTCGCGTGCCCTCGAGACCGCTTCGTGCACGAGGGCATGCACCGGCGCCGCGCCGTCACACATGGACCGGAGCTCCGCGAGCATCGCGCCGATGGCCCGCGCCTGCCCGTAGTCGATGAGCTGCTCCACGGCGCCCAAGTCCAACTCCGTGCGGCCGAACTGGAGGGCGTCTGCGGCCCGGGTCTTGATGGCGGTCTTTCCGTCCCGGCGGCGTGCGTCGAAGCTCTCGGGTCGCGGGACCCGGTGGGTCGGGCGCAGGGCGTGATCGGGCTCGCCGATCCGCCGGCCCGTCGGGTGCTCCGTGGCCACCCGCCGCGCGGCCTCCGTGACCAGATGGGCACGGTACTCCTCCATGAGGAGCACTGTGTCGGCCACGTCGAGGTAATCGCCCCCCCCGCCGGTCACGAGGATCGTGCTCACCCCCAACCCGAGCAGCTCGTGCACGCGGTCGATCAACGGGGTAATGGTCTCTCGCTCCACCAGCTCCTGCATGCGCGCATCGCGAACCATCAGGTTGGTGGCGCAGGTGTCCTCGTCCATCAACAGGAGCGAGGTGCCCGCTTCGAGCGCCTCCATGATGTCGGCGGCGAGGCTGGTACTGCCGGACGCGTCCGGGGTGGAGAAGCTCGCAGTGTCGCGGGCGAGGGGCAGGTCATGGATGAACGGGCGCAGATCGACTCCCGACACGGCTCGGCCATCTTCGCTGCGCACCTTGACGGCGTCGGCGGCCGTCACGGTCCATTCGCGCCCGTCCCCGGGGGTATGCGGGAATACGCCGAATTGGAGCGCTTCGAGGAGCGTGGTCTTCCCATGGAAGCCTCCACCCGTGACGACCGTGACCCCGGCGGGGATCCCCATCCCCTCCACCTCGCCGTGGTGCAGCGTGCCGAGGGTCACGCGGAGCTCCCCTGGGCCCTCGAACGGGAGGGCCCCTTCGAGCGGGTCGTGGCTGACGCCGCTCTTTCTCGGAAGCATGCTGCCGTTTCGGACGAACGCGACGAGACCGCTCTCCGCGAGGCGAGCTTGCAGGTAGCCGTGATCTTCGGTGGTCCGGATCCAGCTCCATGCGAGCTCCTGATCGAGGCGATCCCAGCGCACGGTGTCGAAGGCACGTGGCAGGTGCTGTGTGAGGAGTTCGGCCGCCGAGCGTCCGAGGCAGCGTCGTCCAGCGGCGGGTAGCCCGGCGCGGAAGCGGAGCGTGAGTCCTCCGGCATCTATGGAGCAGCCGGCGCGCGCCACGACGATGGGACTGTCGACGCTGACGAACACCAGCCCCGACTTCCCCGAGCCGCCCACTCGCGGGAGGGTCTCGCACGATCGCTTGAAGGTGCGCAGCAGGAAGTCGCACAAGCCGATTCTCCGGGGGGTGGTCGACCAGGCATCATCGGGGATCCCGTGGACGTGGGTGGGCAAATCGAGGCGCAGCTTGCTGGGTGTCGCGAACGGATCTCCCTGCACGTGGTCGATGTGCAGCGTGAAGTCATCTCCCGACCACTCGCCCTTCGCTCGCTTGTATGCGCGGTACCCCTGGCCGTCGACCCCGTGGAGAAGACGGCGTAGCTCGTCGAGCGATCCGGTGCTATCGGTCACGATCGTCCGCTCAGCCGCGCTCGCTCACCAGCCCATCCGAGCCCGGAGCGACGTGATGTGAGCGACGTGGTGCGCCCCGTGCCAGGCGTACAGCTGAAGGAGCACGTCGAGGTCCATCTCCCCTAACTCGGGGTGGTCCAGCCGGCGCCGATAGTCGTCGTGCGAGAGCGAGCGGAGCCACGGCACCCACCGAGCGTGCAGCGCATCGAGCAGGGCGAGCGACACCTCGATCGGGGCATGCCGGGCGTCAGCCAGCTCGCCCCAGGCGGCCTCTTCGTACGTGCGGATCGTGGGGACGTCTTCCGTCACGGTGAGCTTGAAGCGCATGTAGCTGTTCAGATGGCTGTCCGGGACGTGGTGCACCACCTGTCGGACCGTCCACCCTCCGGGACGATACTCGGTGTCCAATTGCACCTCGTCGAGCCCGTCGACGGCGGCCCGGAGCGCGGCGGGTGCCGCGGCGATCTCGTCCCACATCCTCTCGCGGTCCTCCGCGCTTAGCGTCTCTCGCGGGGAGAACCGTCCTATCGGGAATCGGAGGCCTTCGAGATCGTCCTCACGGGGGTTGGCTGTACCCTGATGGTTCGTCTCTTTCATATGTCCCGTTGGTGTCGGAAGAAGCTGATCGCGCTGGGGGTCACATTATCACGCACGAGCCATGGCGCGTCGAGTGATCGGGGTGCATCGTTGTCCCGCGGGCGCGGCGTCCCGACGCTCGACCCGGTTCCGATTTTCCCGGCAAGGAGCGCAGGTCATGGGTAAGACGATCGGTAGCGTGATCCTGGGGTACCTGGTGATGGTCGTCGTGGTTTTCGGAACTTTCTCCATCGCCTTCCTCGTGCTCGGGACCGGGGGTTCGTTTCAGGAGGCATCGTACGACATCTCCAACCTGTGGATCGTCGTGAGCATCGTCCTCGGATTCATCGCCGCCGTCGTGGGAGGGTCGGTGTGTCTCGCCGTGGCCCGGGAAGTGAGAGCGGCGCATATCCTCGCCCTCGTCGTGATCGTGCTGGGGATCGTGTTCGCGCTCCCGCAATTGACGGGGGGGATCGAGGACCCGGGCCCGAGAGCAGAAGACGTGACGACGTTCGAAGCGATGCAGAGCGCCCAACAGCCCACGTGGCTGGCGCTGTTGAACCCGGTCATCGGGGCGGCCGGTATCTTGACCGCAATCCGGCTCAAGAAGAAGACGGCCTGACCCGCCGCTCGGGGCACGTCACCGGGCCGGTCTCCCGGAGTCTCCCGCTCCGACCGTTCACTCGAGCGCGTACACACCCAGAATCTTTCGTCCGCCTACCTCGAGCGCCCACACCTCGTTCGTGTATGGGAACTCTTTCAGAACGTACGGACGATACTCACGAAGGAAACGGAAGTTCGAGAGGAGATAGGTGGCGTCTTCGAGCTCGACGAAGCGTAGCCTGTTCCGATCTTCCGGCGCGAGGATCTGGCCGCTCAGATCGCCCGGCATGTTGGCCGTGCTGACAGCTATCACCCCGCTGCCGTCGCGCTCCAGCAGGTACTCCAACCCCTCGCGGTACGACAGACCCCAATAATCGAGCTCGAATGGATGACCATCGTCCGAGAGGATGTTCCCTTCGCCGGCCAGGGCGTTGAAGTACACGTGCTGGTGAGGATGATTCACCACCATCCAGCGCACGGTACCCAGGATACTCACGCCCATGATGGCCCCGGCAGTGATCCCGAGGGCCATCCGTCCGCGACTCGGACCGGGCCCGAGACTCGGATCGGGCCCGCCGCTCGGACCGGG
Source organism: Gemmatimonadota bacterium (assembly GCA_039589195.1). Classification (GTDB taxonomy): domain Bacteria; phylum Gemmatimonadota; class Gemmatimonadetes; order Palauibacterales; family Palauibacteraceae; genus JBDHAC01. The sequence goes on from JBDHHV010000001.1 coordinate 65,656, forward strand.
CTCGCGGCGAACGGTGCGGGCGCAAACGGAGACCCCACGCAGCGCGATCATCAGGAAGGCCGGATACACGAAGTACATGTGCCGCCACCCGTCGTACAACACCGATCGTAGCAGGATCGCGCTGGCTATCGGAACGAGCAGCAACGTCACGTAGATGAGGTCTTCGCTGTTTCCCCGCTCGCTCCACGTGCGGGCCTTCGAGGTCCAGACCGCGTTGAGCAGGCTCCCTGCCCCTACAAAGAAGAGGGCCAGGTAGAGGATCGGGGTCGTCACACCGATCCACACCGGCACGTAGTGCCACGGGAGCTCGGAAGACAGCATGAACTCGCCCCTGTAGAGAACCGTGGATTCCCACCGAAACCGGCTCATGTTGCGGAAGGCTTCGGCGAAATTCCCTATCGGGTCGGACCACAGGTAGGGCCAGAACGCGGTGGTGAGCAACACGAGAGCCGCGAGGTAGGCGAGGGTGATCACGCCGACTCTTCTCGGTCGTGTGGGTGACAGCGTCCGACTCGCGAAATCCAGGCCGATCACCACGAGGGTGATCGCTGGAATGAGAACCCCGACGATCCGCGTGCTGACCGCGGCAGCGCTCGCCACGGCGTGGAGCGCGACGTTGAGAACGGATGGATCGCTGCGAAGTCTCTGCAGCGTGTACACGGCCACGATGAGCACCGACAGGAAACCGATGTCCTTGGAGTTGAAAAAGGAGTGCGCGAAGATCCTCGGTGACGCGATCAACAGAGCACACCCAATGAGCGCGATCCACCACCGTCCGAATCTGTTCTTCGCGAGGAAGAAGAAGGCGATGCTCGCCCCCCAGAAGATCAGAAAGGTGGCCAGGTGACGCGCGTGATGCCTGTCTCGGCTGTCGTCGAGCCCGAGTGTTGTTTCCAGGGCGTACAGCGGCAGCTCGACGAACACGCCGTAGTCCCGGTCAGGGTAAGTGTGGATCTGGGTCTCGAGCTCGGTCGGACTGCGGATACCGAGCACCTGAGCGACCTGGCCCGTGACATACCGTGCGCTGATCTGACCATTGCGGCGGTTGTGCCCTTCGTCCCACGAAACGCCGTAATCGTCGAACGCGAGTAGCCCGACGACCAGGTAGAGGGTAAAGAAGGAAACCGTGAAAAGCTTCGAGCCGCGACTCATTCCCTCGTCAATCCCGCTCTCGTCACCCGCCCTGCCTTAGTTTGGCGTCAGAGGTTACCGCCGGCCACCCGCTAGCGCTCGGGCGCTGGTCTCCACTCTACCGGAGGTAGCACGACCTTTTCCGGTAGGTCCGACATGTCTCCGGTCGTGACGAACCGTTCGAGCGCCAGACGGAACTCGTCCGACGCGGCGAGCGCCTCGCTGAGCGCCCCGTGCGTCCCGCGCTCTATCAGCACGAATCGACGCACCTTGAAATGAGGGGCGAGCTCGAGCGCGTTCTCGAGCGGCGTCGAGATGTCCCAGTTCCCGTGCACGATAACCGTCGGGATGTCCGTGTCGAAGTTCTCCCGGAACTCGTCTCCGAGGTCAGCGTCCCATGCGGGGCACGTCACCTGATAGAACCAGCCCAGGTTGCCTACCACCTCCACGCCCGGATCCTCCAGCATCCGCCCGGCGCGGGCGGGGCTGATCCCGGAGCCGCAATCGAGCATGAAGAACGCCGCGGTCGGGAGGCCGGGCGCACGGGTCCGACTTGCGAGCTGGCGATTGGCGGGCACCCGGAAATCGCCCTCGTGGAGCCGGAGGATGTCCGCGGGCCACCCGGCCATCCGATGCCCCCGCAGGCTCGGGCTGAAGCCGCCCGACAGCGCCCGGAAATCGTCGCCGGTGAGGATCACGTCGACCGAATCCCGTGACCCGGGTCGCTTGATACGAACCGCGATCGGCTCGGAGTCGGCGCGCTCGATCAGCTCGCGGAAGGCGGCGAGGAGCCCACCCTCGGGCATCCGATCGCCAAGCGCGCCCGAAGCCTCGGCGTCCGCCGCCGTCCGCTCCAGAGCCTTCAGGACCCACCCGGGCATGTCGTAGGTGTGGTCGGGCCCCTCCATGCCGTTCAGGACTGTGCGCTCGACGATCTCCGGGTAATACCGCAGTACGGTCATCCCCCAGTGCGATCCAAAGCTGCCGCCATGGATCTGGATCTTCTCGTAGCCGAGCGCTTCGCGGACATCATTCACATCGGCGGCCGCCTCGATCACGGTGAGGCCGCTGAGATCGAGGCCTGCCGCCTCCCACTTCGCCCGGCACCGTCGCGCGGCGGCGAGCATCTGGGTGGCGCGTGCCTCGAGGGTGGGCTCGACGTCGGGGCCCAACGGCTCCGCGGACTCGCACGCGGTGTCGGGCGCCGAGGAGCCGATCCCGCGCTGGCCCACGACGACCACGTCGGCGAGGTGAAGGCGCGGCGCGATGTACTCCTCGAAGAATCCCTCTCGCCCGAGCTGGCTCCCGAACCCGGGCCAGCCGGGACCGCCGTTCAGCCGGAAGATGGGAGGCGTCGAGGGGTCCGCCTCCGAACCCGCGGGGAAGCGGTGGAACTCGAGCGCGATCACGCCCGCCCCGGGAGTAGACCGGTTGGCGGGCACATACAGCACGCCCCGCTCGGCTTCGTATACGGAGCCGTCTTCGCGGGGAATCTCGACCGTAGTGAGCAGGAGTGTGCCGGGTGGGTGCGCTTCCACCTCCGAACCCGGCAGAGGCTCCTGTGTCTGGGACGCGAGGCTGCCGGGTACCGAAGGCAGGAGCAGGAGTGCCAGGAGCGAGAGCGCCCTGGCTGTACGTGGGGACGGGCCTAGGCTCATGTGGGAATCCGTCATCTCGTCGTCCTGCATTCGACCCCCGTGTCTCGTCTCGAGGTGTAGGTCGCGTGTCACGTGCCCCAGGGTCACCCGAGGTGTCCGAGTTGATGGAACCGATCCCCGGCTGGTCGGGGGCGCAAGCGAATCATGGTCATCCCGCTGGATCCTGAAGGGCCCTACGGGCGCTTGCCGCTCGGAGTTTGATTCCGTTGATTGGAACGGGGGGGATGTGTGTGGGCGACGGGTGACTCAGGTCCCGATGACCGCCGGGGGTGGGACGATGGCCTACACGATCAGACGCGTCGATTACTTTTACACATCCGTACGAGATCAGCCGGGCTCCGCGTACACGCTCCTGGCCGCGCTCGCCGATCAGGGGATCAGCCTCGTCGCGTTCACCGCGGTGCCGGTCGGGCCGAGCCGCGCACAGCTCACCCTCTTTCCCCACGATTCGGGACAGCTCCAGAGGGCTGCCAAGAAGGCCGGGATGCAGCTGGATGGGCCGAACCCGGCTTTATTGGTCCAGGGCGATGACGAGCTCGGGGCGCTCGCGAAGGTCCACCAGCGACTGTATCAGGCGAACGTCAACGTGTTCGCCTCGAGCGGGGTGGCGGACAACAGCGGGAGCTACGGCTACATCCTGTACGTGAAGCCCGAGGACTACGAGCGAGCGGCGGCGGCGCTGAAGGTCTAAACGGAATCGCTGGACACACATGTAGCGCCAACAAGGGCCCTCGAGCGACCCACCAGAGTTCTTCAGCGGCCTCCTAGGCGAGCTTCCCCTTCCAGCCCCGCGGGAGCTTCAGGTCATCGGCCCCCGTGAACTCGGCCAGGCTGGCCAGCGACTCGCGGAGGCCGGTGACGAACCCGCTGCCGCCGTCGAACCCCTCCTCCAGGTGCAGCGACTTGATCTCCAACAGACCGCGATCGCGGTGCAGCTTCGGGTCGAGCCGCCCCACCAGCCGGCCCTCGTGCAGGATGGGGAGCACGTAGTAGCCGTACTCGCGCTTGGCAGGCGGGACGTAGATCTCGATCCGGTAGCGGAAGTCCAGCAGCTCCTCCGCGCGCTCCCGCCGCCACAGCAGGGAATCGAAGGGACACAGCAAGGTGGTGCCCGCTGGGGCGGACAACGCGTCGAGTCCGTCCAGATGCTCGGGAAGCGCGTAGCACGAGCCGCGCACACCGTCCACGCGCACCGTCACGATCCGCCCTTTCCTCAGGTTGCGCGCGATCACGCGTTTCCGATCGGGGGCCTTGAGGCTCGGCGCCGTCCAGTAGTTGAGCAGGTGCCGCTCGCTCGCGATCCCGTTGCCCGAGAGCCCGATCAGGAGCCAGCTGTCCTCGAACTCGGTCGGGGTCGCGACATCCCCCTCCGGATAGACCCGTTCCGCCAGGTCGTACACGCACCGGAAGTGGCGACGCTCACGGACCGCGACCCGTCCGTCGTGCCACAGCAGCTTGAGTGAGCGCTTGTCCTCCTTCGGCATCGGCATCGCGCCCCCGAGCAAGCGCGGATCGCCGAGCTTCTCGTTCGTTCGCTCGAAGTCGGCGCTCTCGAGCGGACCCTCCGCTCGCAGCCGCTTGAGGACACGACGCTTCGACGCGATCGAGGTCGCGTACACCGACCACCACGCCTTCCCGCTCCAGCTCTTGGGCGGAAAGCGTCGCATGCGGCGCCGCCCGAGAGGGAGGTGCGAGATCGGAAGAATCGAGGCTTCGTGCCCCCAGTACTCGTACGCGGCCGCGTCTCGATACAGCCACCGATCGATCTTCTTGCGGTCGTACGCGCCGAAGCGGCTCCACAGGGTCAGATAGTGCGCGCGATCGAGCACGTTGATCGTGTCGAGCTGGAGGGCGCCGGTGCGCTCCAGGTGATCGGTCAGGTTGGCGCGCGTCAGTGACTCTGATCCACGCGGGCGATCGAGACCTTGCCGCTGGAACCAGAGCCGGACGGCGCTCTCGCGATCGACGCGGGGCGGAGACGTGGATGCCATGGCGTACGTATAACGCACGCCGACGCTTTCCGCATGCAGACAGGGAGTGTGCCGGCCGAGTGAGGAAGCGCGAGGGCCGGCGGCGTGGTTGGGAGGCTGGGAGGCCACCGCCAGGCCCTCACGCCGAGCTGTAGAGCGTTACATCTCCTCAGACCAGGTGCCCGGCTCCTCGACCATCGGACCGAGGCCCCGAAGCGCGAGCCGGATGTTGCACGAGTGATATTGGAAGTCCCAGTTCCCGTTCGCCTGAACGGGATTCACCGAAGCTTGATTCAGCAGCAGGTTCAGACCGGAGACGACGGCCCCGCGCACCGTCTGACTGCCGTTGCTCGTCACGTCGTCCCCCACGAGGATGAGTCCATCCCACCGCAGATTACCGCCCAGGGCGATGTCGTTGAGCACGATCAGCGTGCCACGACCGCTCATGGTCGGATCCATCTGATAACCGGGCTGGTCGATCAGAATGACCGGCCAATCCCCCTGAGCGACCCGGCTTCGAAATCTCGGGTACCCCGTCTGCGAGACGACGTAGTCGAACCCGACGTAATTGCCACTGATCAGGCTCTGCCACGGGATCTTCGTGGCCTGGAGCATGGCCATCGCGACGCTGCTCGAATCGACGGCGGGATTCCCGGCGAAGCCACGCGTCGGAGGCGCCCCGCTAGCGGGGGCGATTGAACTGGCGTTGAGTAGCCCGCGGGTCTGGAGGCCCCCGGGCGGCACGACGAGGCCGGCCACGTTCTGCGTGCCCCCGATCGAGCAATCCGCGGGTGTCGCCGCATCGATGCCCGAGACCAGCCCCGCCGCGCCGTTCTTCTGTAGACCGCCTGGTGCGACGACGGCCGCAAAGAGGTTGAATGGTGCCGGAGCCTCCAGCACTGTCCTGCTCAGCGTCCTGGTAGCTCCGAGCCCATCCGCCTGTGTGTACGTACCGCGCGAGAGCACACGCCAGAGCGCACTGGCATTGTCCACCCTCACCAGCGGTTCTCCCCACACGTAGGTCGAACCGGGAGGAAAGGTGTACACCTGGGTGTCCGTGGAGACGTGGCCCCACGCCAGGTAGTTCGCGAGCCCGGCATCCGCCATGTAGAAGGCGTCCACACTGCTGCGGTGATTCTCACTCACGCGGAGATCGGTGTGAGACAGGAGAAAGCCCGCCGTAGAGATCGCCGTGAGGGCAAGAAGGGCCAGGAGGGTGGTCGCGAGGGCAAACCCGCCCTGGTCAAGGCGTTGCATGTGTCGTTGCCGCACTTCCACAGGGACCCCCGCGGTCAGCCCACATTTTTTCCCGGTCGGCCGCCAACCTGTCGCCTGACGTCGACGGTTCCCGAGTATCCGTGTCCTGCACTACGACCGACGATGACGTGCAAGCGAAAGACCGTCGCAGGGCCGCGATAGCCGACTCGCGATAGTGACATCCGCGCAATAGGCGTAGTGATAACATGTTAGAGGCCATCCCTCTGGTTCGTGACCGGGTCAGGTGTGGCCCGGCTCCGTCAGAACGCGGCCTGGCCGCGGGCAGACCGAGCCGCAGTTCGCCCCTGCGGCATGCAGACCGCGGCAGGGACTCTGATCCGCGCAGGCGCACGACACTTTTGGCCCTCGACGGACCCATTCTCCGGACGTAGGTTCGCGGTCCATGGCCATCATCGACGCCATCGCGATCGCGTGTGCGATCCTCGCGCTCTTCTTCTTCCTCGCCAGCTCCGGCTCGTTCCGCGAGCACCACTGGGTGTTGGGTGTCGTGACACTGCTCCTCGGCTCCACTCTGTTCGTTGCGGGCCTCCTGTTTGGGGCGATCGCCGTGGGTACGCAGGGATACCGGGCGCTTACGGGCGAGGATGTCGCCGTGACCGTCACCACAGAGCGGATCTCGTCCGACTCCATCCGCGCCAAGTTCACGTTCCCCGGCGGGATCAGCCGAACGTACCGGATCGCCGGCGACGCCATCCAACTCGAGGCCCATGTCCTGAGATGGGGTCCGCTCGTCACCCGACTGGGACCGGACACGCAGTACGAGCTGGACCGTGTGTCCGGCAGTTACAGCAGGCCTATCGACCAGGAGACAAAGCCACGGACGGTCCTCTCGCTCGCCGTCCGGAAGCCACTGGACTTCTTCGATCTGGCAACCCGCTTCACCTTTTTCGACCCCTTGCTCGCGCACGAACACCGTGAAGCTTCCTTCGTCCCGGGTGGCTCGAGCCAGACATTTGAAGTGCGCGTCTCCGAGTCCGAGCTGCTCGTTCAGCGGGCTGGTGGATAGCCGGAGGGAAACACCAGCCCCAGGCACGGGTTGTAGGTGGCGTAGGTGATCGAAAGGAGGTCGGGGTCCCGCGCGCGACGCGATGCACCCCGTTCGCGCCCGGAAAAGGATCGAGAATGACGCCCCACATCGTGCGAGCTCTCGCAGTCGCGTTTCTCTTCGCGCTCATCTCTCCCGCCATCGCGAGTCTCTCTCTCCCGGCCGGATCGATCCGGAGCCATGCTATCGGAGTCGTGCTCGCACAGGAGCCGGCCCCGGAGGAGGGGTCGACCCAGGAGGAGGAGCCGGCGCCGGACCCGGAGCGGCTTCCGGACCCCGAGCACGCGTTCGATCCGCTGGACCTGCCGGCAACGGACGGGAGCCGGGCTACATCGGGCGCGCCGGGCGAGACGTACTGGCAACAGCGCGCCGACTACGTGATCCGCGTGACGCTCGATGATGGTGACCATCGCATCGAGGGAAGCGAGACGATCACCTACACGAACAACAGCCCCGACTCCCTCCACAGCCTGTGGGTCCAACTCGACCAGAACTTGTTTCGGGAGGACAGCTACGGGGCACAGCGTGCCGACGAAGACCAGCGGCATGGCGGGTTCTTCAAGGATGGCGGGTTCGATATACAGGGCGTCACGATCGACCTCGGCGGACGGGCGTTCGCCCCCGAGTATCGGATCGATGACACGATGATGGAGGTCTTGCTCCCCGAGCCGCTCGCCCCCGGTGGGGAGCAGCTCCAGCTCGATCTGGAGTTCTCGTTCACGATTCCGGAAACGGGCGCCGATCGCATGGGTCGTCTCGAGGTTCGGCGGGGAACGATCTACGAGTTGGCCCAATGGTACCCCCGCATGTTCACGTACGATGACGTGAGCGGGTGGAACAACCTGCCGTATCTGGGCCAGGGCGAGTGGTACCTGGAGTACGGCGATTTCGATCTGGAGCTCACGGTGCCCCGCGATTACGTCGTGGTCGCGACCGGCGAGCTACAGAACCCGGAAGAGGTACTGACCCGGGAGCAGCAGGACCGACTGAGGGAGGCGCGCCGCAGCGCGACGACGATCCCCATCATCGGCGAGGACGAGGCGGGTGACGGATCGACCCGTCCGATGGGTGAAGGGCCGCTCACGTGGAGGTTCCGCGCCGAGAACGTTCGGGATGTCGCGTGGGCGGCGTCCGACCGCTTCATCTGGGATGCGGCGAGCTGGGAGGACGTGCTCATCATGTCCGCCTATCCCGAGGAATCGCTCGGTGGCCAGCAGTTCTCGGGTTGGGAGCGATCGACGGAGTATCTGCGCCACTCCATCAAGCACTATTCGGAGCAGTGGGCGCGCTACCCGTATCCCGTCGCGATCAATGTCGGCGGTCTCGCTCTCGGGATGGAATACCCGATGATCGTGTTCTGCTCGCACCAGGCGAGGGGTGGTTTCCTGTTCGCGGTGACCGACCACGAGATCGGGCACACCTGGTTCCCGATGATGGTCGGCTCGGATGAGCGCCGGTACGCGTGGATGGATGAGGGCTTCAACACCTTCATCAACTACTACTCGGGGATGGTGTTCTCGGGCGGGGCGCCGATCCTGGCCGCCCTGATGCAGCCCGGACAGATCGCCAACAACATGCGCTCGGCCGAGCACTCCATGCTCACGGTCCCCGACAGCCTCGATGAGAACGAGATCGGGTTCCTGGCCTACAACAAGCCCGCCGCCGTCCTCGTACTCCTGCGCGAAAGCGTCCTCGGTCCGGAGTTGTTCGACGAGGCTTTTCGCGAGTACATCCGGCGCTGGTCGTTCAAGCACCCGCAACCGGCGGACTTCATCCGTACGATGGAGGACGTCACCGGCGAGGATCTGGATTGGTTCTTCCGGGGCTGGGTGTACGAGAACGGGACACTCGATCAGGCCGTCGCGGGTGTTCAAGTCGTCGACGACCGAACGGTGGTCACGATCGAGAACCGGGGAAGGATCGTGATGCCCCTGGAGCTGCGCTTGATCTTCCGGGATGGCACGGAAGAGTACAGGGATGTGCCGGTGCGCGACTGGTCCGAGAGCGGTCAGTTCGTGCTCGAGATCTCCGAGAAGCGGCTACGACACGTGCAGATCGATCCTGACGGCGTGCTCCCCGATGTGGACCGTTCGAACAACGTTTGGGGCAGGGGCGTTGTTGGGAGGCGGTCGTCAGGCTAGCGTCGGGGGCATGATTCGCCCCGGCTCCCGGATTCGCTCCGCGGTATCTCCCGCCGCACGCGCGCTCGTCGTCGCCGCCGTTTTGTGGTCGTGCGACGGCACGGATCAGCGAGAGACCGCCCTTGGGGCTGACGTCGCTCAGACCGCAACGCTCGCGTCGCCCCGGACCGAGGGGATCGGCGGGTCCTCTCAGGCCGCGAGCCCGACCCCGCGCGACTCAGCTCTCATCGCATACATCGCCAACGAGGGCGTGATGGTCGTGGCCGCGGGCAAGACCGTGATCGTCGACGCCCTGTTTCGCGACGGCGTGAGCGGCTACGAGACCGTCAACAGCTCAATGCGAGAGGCGATGGAACGGAGCATCGGGGCGTTTGGTGGAGTGGAGCTCGTACTCGCCTCCCACCACCATCCGGATCACTTCGACACCGGGGCGGTCCTCAATCACCTGCGCAACAACCCTGTCGCGCGCTTCGTTTCCACGACGCAGGCCACGGCATTGCTCGACGCGGCATTGATCGGCGAAGCCGGAGACCCGGCAGGCGTCTCGGGGTCGGGACTCGATGCGACGGTATTGGAGCGCGTCACGGGAGTGTGGCCGGAAGAGGGCAGAGACACGGTATTCGCGTTCGACGACATCGAGCTCCGTGTCCTCAACCTGCACCACGGGCGGGACTTCGATCCACCGGTCGAGAACCTCGGGCTGCTCGTGACTCTGGGAGGCTTCAGGGCGCTGCACGTCGGCGACACCGAGGCCGGCGTGGAGGACTTCGCCTCGTACCGGCTCGCGGCCGAGAGAATCCACGTCGCTTTTCTACCGTATTGGAAGCTTCTCGAGGACGAGGGTGAAGAGCTCCTGAGTGAGATCGGAGCGGAGATCGTGATAGCCATCCACGTGCCCGCGACCGGGGCGCCGATCTCGTGGTTCGGTACGGCCGGTAGCCGTGAAGCGCTCGTCTCGGAATTGGAACGGACCGTTCCCGGCGTGATCGTGCTCGATGAGCCGGGCGAGACGCATCAGATCGGATACTGGCCCGCCGAGCGCCCCTGAGGCGAGGCTCTGATAAAAGGCGAATACCATGGCCGGACAGCGCTACTTCTCGAACGAGCTGTTCAAGTACCTGACCGACCTGGCGGCGAACAACGATCGGCCCTGGTTTCAATCGAACAAGGACCGGTACGATCGTCACATCAAGGAGGCCTCGCTCCGGTTCATCGAGAACTTCGCGCCACATCTTCGGACGATCAGCCGTCACTTCGTGGCCGACCCGCGTCCCGTGGGAGGCTCGCTGTTTAGGATCTACCGAGACACGCGGTTCTCGAAGGACAAGCGCCCCTACAAGACCCACGTCGGAATCCGTTTCATGCACGAGTCTGCGAAGGACGTACACGCCCCCCTCTATTATCTGCACATAGCCAGCGACGAAGTGTTCGTCGGGTGCGGGATCTGGCACCCCGCCGGCGAGGCACTGCGGAAGATCCGGGAAGCCATCGTCGACGATCCGGCGAGTTGGAAACGAGCCCGAAACGCGAAGAAGTTCGCGGACGTCTTCGAGCTGAAGGGTGATTCGCTCAAGACGGTGCCCCGTGGGTTCGACGCCGAGCACCCCATGATCGAGGACCTGCGACGGAAGGATTTCATCGGCGTCAAACCGATTGCAAAAACAGCTCTTACGGGCCCCGACCTCATGGAGACATTTACGGGTCTCTGCAAGGCCGGTGCGCCCCTACAGCGGTTTCTGTGTCGGGCGCTGGCCGTACCCTACTGACGGTCACCCCGACGCGTTCGCCGCCTCCTCGGCGTCCGCCGCCAGCCGTGCCCGCTCGAGCCGCTGCCACCAGCGCCACAAGAAAAGGAAGGCCGCGGTGTTGAAGGCCACGCCCGCCCAGCCGCGCTCCGGATCGTACTGGAGCGAGGTGGCGATCCCGAGCGCCCCGGACGCCGTACCGAAGCCGAACAGCGTATAGGCGAGGCCGTTCCAGAGGCCGTGCGAGATCGCGGCGACGAGAACCGAACCCGACACGAGTCTCAGAACGCCCCAGCTCATCCCGAGCAGCCACACGTTCAGCATGTGGACGGGGAGCTGCTGGACCGGTAACCGGAAGGACGGCTCGATCAGAGCCACCGGCAGGTGCCAGGCGGCGAAGGCGAACGCGGTCCACATGAGGATCGCTTCGGGTGCGAGCCGCGACCGCTCGAGGGTCGCCCACAGCCACCCGCGAAAGAAGCCATCTTCGGTGATCAGCGCCCCGAGCGCCGTGACGGCGGTCATCATCGAAACCTGCAAGGCGACGGTACGGACGGGCGTGTCATCGACCCGGGTCACCCCGACGGCGGTGGCCAGGAACACGATCCCCCCGACCACCAGCAGCGGGTGGAGGATCGCGGTTTGATACGACCCCCGCCCGCTCACGAAGCCCACCTCGCGGCGGCCGAGACCGGTCCGATTCCAGAACACCGCGAGCAATACGAGCGGCGGTAGCGAGTAGAGGGTCGCATCCCCGGTGAGGAGCTCGAGTGCCGGTGACGCCGCCAGAACGGCACCCGTGCCGATGGCGGCCCAACCGCGCGGAGAGATGCGGGATCTCCACGGCTTTTGAGCCTCTTCCGGCCGTCGCTCCCTATCGCGTTCCACTGAAACCTTTGCGTTCACGCCCACGTCCTTGGTACCGTTGGCGGCGGCCTCTCGCGTGCCGCTCGGTGCCATTCCCGAAACTGTGTGCAAACCATGGACCTCGAAATCCTGATCCCCCTGCTGGGCATCTTCTTCGTGATCGGCGTTCCGGTCATGTCGATCGCCGCTCATTTCGTGCTGCGCCCGCTGATTCGCGACCTGACGGAAGCGCTGCGAGGTGTAAAGGGGCGAGAGAAGGAGGACATGGCGCACCGTATCGGACGTCTCGAGGATGCGCTCCTCGAGCAGGGGCGCCAGCTCGACCAACTGGTCGAGGCCGAGCTGTTCCGCCGCCGGCTCGAGGCGGGCGAGTCGCCGGTTTCCTCGACCTCGGCGGCCGTAAAGGCGGCTGCCACTCCGTCGGTCACGCCCCCTGTGGGCAGCTAGTCCCGCCTCAGGGAGAGCCACTTCGATGAGCTCGGACAAACACCTCACCCCGGATGGCCCGATTATCGAGACCGCCGGGCTCACGAAGCGCTTCAGAAAGACACTCGCCGTAGATGGCATCTCGTTCCAGGTCGAGCGAGGACAGGTGTTCGGGTTCCTGGGCCCGAACGGGAGCGGCAAGACGACCACGATCGGCATGCTCCTTGGCATCATCACGCCGACCGGGGGCGGCTTCCGGTTGTTCGGCGGGGATTCCCCGGCGGAGATTCACGCCGCCCGGCAACGGATCGGCGCGACGCTCGAGACGCCGAACTTCTACCCCTACCTGTCCTGTCGCGACAACCTGCGTATCGCCGCAAACGTGAAGGGAAAAGGCGAGGCGGACATCGACGGAGTGCTCGAGATCGTCGGGTTGGCCAAGCGCCGGAAGACCAAGTTCAAGGCATGCTCGCTGGGCATGAAGCAGCGGCTCGCGCTGGCCGCCACGATGCTCGGAGACCCCGAGCTGATCATTCTCGACGAGCCCGCGAACGGCTTGGATCCGGAGGGGATGAGGGAGATCCGCCACATCATCCACGACCTGGCGGATCGGGGGAAGACGATCTTCCTCTCTAGCCACCTGCTATGGGAAGTCGAGAGGACCTGCACGCATGTCGCGATCATCCAGCTGGGACAGCTGATCCGACAGGCGAGTGTGGCCGAGATCACAGCGGGCACTGTCAGCGTCGGACTGCGCGGTGGTGACGACCTCAGCGCCCTCGAGACGCTCGTGGGAGAGTACCCTGGGGCCGTGTCGGTCCGGGTGCATGAAGATCGGGTCATCGCGGAGCTGGAGGAAGATGACTTCGCGTCGCTGAACCGGTTCGTAGCCGGGCGCGGCATCTACCTGTCGCACCTGGCGCGCGAGCAGCGGACCCTGGAGGACGTGTTCATGGAAGTGACCGGCGCGACCGAATCCGGGTTCGGGGAGGTCCAATGAGCACGACGGCCGTCCTCCTGCGGAACGAGACGCTCAAGCTGCGAAAGCGTCTCGCTTTCTGGGTCACCATGGGACTCTTCGCCTTCATCAAGGTGGTGTCGCACGGCGAGGCGTATCTTGACGCGCGCAACGATCCGGAGAAGACCTTCGCCCTCCCCGCGGCCTGGTCCCGGATCATGAGCGACGAGTCCATGGTCAGCGTCATCTTCGGCGCCGTCGTGCTGATACTCCTCGTGAGCACCGAGTTCACCTGGCGCACGGCCAGACAGAACGTCATCGACGGCCTGTCGAAGACCGAGTGGTTCTGGGGAAAGGCGGCCTTGCTCCCGATCGTCGGGGCGATCTTCATCTTCTCCCAGATCCTCATCGGGGGAGGGTTCGCGTTGGCGGGTACGGATCTGGCCGCGGCCCGGAGTGCGATCGTGGGAGGGCCCTTCTTCCAGGCTCTGGGCGGGTTTTTCCTGGCCTTCTTCGTGATGGGGAGCCTTGCATTCGCCGTCGCGCTCGCGATTCGTTCATCCGGGCCGGCCATGGCCGCCTGGTTTGCCTGGATCGGGTTTGGCGAACGTCTGGTCGTTCTGGGTCTGGGTCGTCTGTTCGAGGGGCTACGGCCGGCCCTGGGATACCTGCCGTTCGGAACTTCGCTCAAGCTCCTGGACTACGACGCGTTCGACCCGGCGGCATATCAGCGTGCGGTCGAGGCGGCGGAGGCGGCGGGACGCGCGGCACCCGAACCCGTCGCGGTTGGCACGGCTGCGCTCGTGGCGTTCGGTTGGATCCTCCTGCTGGCGGCGATCTCGTACCTGTGGTTCCGGAAACGGGATCTCTGAGCGATGGTGTCCCGGTCTCGATTCCGAGTCGTCTTGCTCGGAGCATCGGTCATCATGGCGGGTTGCTCCACTCCGCTCCCGACCGACAGTGCGGAGACCGTTGTTCTCGTCCATGGCCTCGGACGGACCCGGGCGTCCATGGCGCTGTTGGGGGCGAGACTGCGGGATGCCGGCTTCCACACCGTCAACGTGGGATATCCCTCCGGCGGCAAGACGATTGAGGAGCTCGTCTCGGAGCTCGGAAGTCGCGTGCAGGAGTGTTGTGCGGCGGCACCTGACGTGCACTTCGTGACTCATTCCATGGGTGGGATCCTCGTTCGCCTGTACCTGGCGGAGCACTCCCCCGAGCACGCGGGACGGGTGGTCATGCTCAGTCCGCCGAGTCAGGGGAGCGAGGTCGTCGATGCTCTGCTGGACTCGCCTCTGCGCCGCCTCTTTCTCGGGCCAGCCGGATCACAGCTCGGTACGGACAGTCTGAGCGTGCCGAGCCGGCTGGGGCCCGCCGAATTCGAGCTCGGGATCATCACGGGGAGCCGGACGCTGAACCCGCTCACATCATGGCTGATCCCCGGCCCGGACGACGGCAAGGTCGGCGTCGATCGAGCTCGCGTCGAAGGGGCGGCCTTCCTGGTCGTGCCCCATACGCACACCTTCATCATGAACACCAGGGTCGTGGCCGAGGAGTGCGAGCATTTCCTGCGCACCGGACATTTCTCTCGCGGCGGTCCGCGCGCGCCGATTCCAGCGGACTCCGCACGGTCGATGAGCTCCTCCGCGGCCTGAACGCGCTGCCGCGGCGACGAGCTCGACCACGGCAAACCCGAACAAGAGCGAGAGAGTCACGCATGTCGCTCCTCCGTTACGTACCCCCGATGGGAATCTACGAGACGCTATACGCGTTTCTGGATTCATTCGGCACCTACATGGGCGAGCCGGGGACCCACCCCTGGAGCCAGGGGTTTCCGCGCACGGTTCAGTTGCCGGACGGGCCCGAGATTCCTTCCTCGGTGACGGTGACCCCGGATCACCTCAGATACCCCAAAGCCTGGGGCATGCCGGCGCTTCGCGAAGCGATCGCAGCGTACTACCGTCGCTTTTATGCGGCGGAGGTCGAGTCCGAAAACGTCATGGTGTTCGCGGGCGGCAGACCCGGGATCGTCGCGGTGCTTCTGTTCCTGGACCCGGATGTCACGATTCGCGTAGCGTCCACCGAGTACACGCCCTACTACGACATGCTCGGATTGCTGAAGCGTCCGTACACCGTGGTGCCGAGCGATGCGGACAACGGGTTCCGTCCGCCCATCGACACCTACACCGAGGCCCCTCGGAGCGGCCGGGGCCTGATCCTCATCAGCAATCCGTGCAACCCGACGGGGATGACCCGCGAAGACGACGAGCTGGAAGCTCTCGTCCAGGCGGCATCTCGGGAGGACACCGGCCTCCTCATCGATGAAGCGTACGAGCTTTTCCATGACGAGCCGGTGAGCGCCCTGCGGCACGTTCGAAACATCGACGAGTCGAACCTGTTCGTGGCCGGGGCGGCGACCAAGGGTCTCCAGGCTCCCGGGATTCGGATCGGCTGGGTGGTCGCCGCCCGTCAGCACATCGAGATCCTGGGGAACTTCTCGTCTTTCGGTATGGGAGGGGTCTCCCACCCATCGCAGTGCTTCGCGCTCGAGCTCCTTCGCGAGGAGCGTATGACGCACGTCAGGCGAGCGGTGCCCGCTTTCTACGGCCGCCAACGCGCGCGCTACGGAGAGGCGTTCGAGCGGCTCGGCCTGAGGTTGTTTTCGGGAGACGGCGGCTTCTACCACTGGTGCCGGCTGCCCGAGCCGCACACCGCGGAAACGCTGAACGAACGGCTGTTTCGGGAGGGCGCAGCTGTCTTGAAGGGCACGGATTGCGACATGTTGAGGCGGGGCGCCGAATCACCCCTCCGCGACTTCTTCCGCTTCTCGTTCGGGCCGCTCGATCCGGAATCGTTCGAATCGGATATCGAGATCCTCAGGCGGGCACTGGCAGGTCGCTGAGCGAGCCGGAAGACGCGCGGCCCGCCACCCGCTCAGGGATGAGGGATGTGAGCGGCCAGGGCGCGCCGATACACATCCAGGTACCGCTGCGCTGAGCTTGCCCACCCGAAGTCGCGACTCATGGCCTCGGCTATGTGCTCCTCCCACGCGTCAGGCTCGCTCCGGTACAGGTTCATCCCTCTCGACATCGCGGTGAACAGGCCATCCGGAGTGTATTCGTCGAACAGAAAACCGGTTACCTGGTCCTCGATGGTGTCGGCGAGCCCGCCCACGCGACGTGCCACCGGGATCGTTCCGTACCGTTGGGCACGCATCTGCGTGAGCCCGCACGGCTCGTACTGCGAGGGCATCATGAGCAGGTCCGCCCCCGCCAGCAGTCGATGCTCCTTTGGCTCCTGAAAGTCGGTGTCGACGATGACGCGGTCGGGGATCGCGGCGGCGATCTCGCGCAGGGCGTGCTCGTACCGCCCATCCCCGGCGCCGAGGAAAACGAACTGTGCCTCCGCTCGGTGCAGGAGATCCTCCCCGAGGATCAGGTCGAGACCCTTCTGCTGGACGAGGCGAGCGGTCATCGCGAACAACGGCATTCGGGGGTACTCCGGGAGACCGTACGCCCGCTGGAGGGCTTGCTTGCAGCGGACTTTTCCCGAGAGATCGAACTTCGAGTAGTGTGCGGCGATCTCGGGATCCTTCTCCGGGTCCCACACGTCGAGATCGATGCCGTTTCGGATCCCGACAAATCGGTCCTGGAGTCCGATGAACGAGTGGTGGAGACCGAAACCCCCAGCCGGGGTCCGAAGCTCGTGCGCGTGGGTCGGGCTGACCGTCGTCGCGTAGTCGCTGAACACGAGCGCGCCCTTGAGCCAGTTCACATGCCCGTACCACTCCATCCAGCGCCAGTGGAACAGCTGCTGGGGGAGTCCGACCTCGGCCAGCACCCCTGGGTCGAAGTGCCCCTGGTATCCCGCGTTGTGCACCGAGAGCACCGCGGCCATGCGATCGAACTCGGGCTTGCCCGCGAACTTCGTCCGCAGGTAGACGGGGGCGAGCGCCGTGTGCCAATCGTGGGCGTGTACCACCACGGGTACATTCGCGAGCTCTGGCAGCACCTGGAGCGCGGCCAGGTTATAGAAGGCGAACCGCCTCGAGTTGTCCGGATAGTCGCCGTTGTCCCCGTAGATGCCGTCGCGATCGAAGTAGGCCTCGCTCTCGATGAAGAGAACGCGTGGGTTCTGCGGCGGTCCGGGCGGCTGGTATACCCTCGCCTCCTCGAGTCTGGAGCCGACCTGCACATAGTAGGGATCGTGTGCGGGCTCCAGGTCGGGATAGGCGTCCCGGACCGAACGGTACAACGGCATGAAGACCGTGACGGGTGTGCCGTGGGCCGACTGGAAGGTGGCGATGCCACGCACGGCCTCGGCCAGACCCCCGGTGCGGGCGTACGGCCAGTACTCGGCGACGAGATGTACGACCGCCAATTCCTCGGCTGGACGAGGCTCCGGGATATGCATGGGTCTCTGTGGCTTGGCGATCGTCCTCATGCTCGGCATACTACCATGGGCCGCGCGCTCGCGTCCGGTTCATGTGCCTCGTGGCGCAAGAGATGCGCCGGCTGCCCTTTAACCCCATCTGGCCGAGTGAGGTCCGAGTGGCCCGACTCGATCCCGAGTCATTGACCGCGTTGCTTGCGGGGTTGTGTTCCGACCCTACGGGTGTCCTCGGCGCCTTCCGGCTGGAGCCGCCGGAACGGGAGGAGGCCCCAGAGGACGGTTCTTCGTGTCCTCCTGCGACCCTCGTGCGCGTCTTCATCCCCCGCGCGCGTTCGGTCACGTTGCTGTGGACTCCGGCCGATGCCGGCGTCGACCACGAGTCCGCCGATGCCCGAAGGGCCCGGCCGCCTCGGAACGCACCGGAATCGAGACAGGGGGACCGGACTCCCGCAAAGCGCGCGAAGGCGAAGGAAAGCGCGAGGCGCATGGAGCGCGTTCACCCGGAGGGCGTCTTCGAAATCGAGCTGGGGGAGACGCCTCCCGGGAGCTACCGCATGGGGGTGAGTTGGGATGGCGGTGGAGAGAGCGAGATGGATGACCCCTACCGGTTTCTGCCTTCGCTCGAGCCGGACCAGTTGGCCGCGTTCGGGAGAGGCGAGGAGTCTCGGCTTTACCATCTCCTCGGGGCACATCCGGAGACGCGTCAAGAGGTGCGCGGCACTCGTTTCAGGGTGTGGGCGCCGGCCGCCCGCGCGGTGAACCTCATGGGGTCGTTCAACGGGTGGGAAGCGCGGACGCACCCGATGTACCCCGTCGTGGGAAGCGGGGTGTGGGAGTTGTTCGTGCCCGGAGTCGAGGGAGGGACCCAGTACAAGTACCAGATTCGGCCGACGGCGGCGGTCACCCGGTCGATCGCCGAGGAAGAGACGGCTCGCGTCAGGCGATCAGCTGCCGGTGAGGGCCGGACGCTTCGATCGAAGCGAACCCCGGCCGCGAAGACGGAGGAAAGACGACCGCTGTCCTTGGAAAAGGCGGACCCGTTCGGATTCGATCACGAGGTCCGGCCGCGCTCCGCGTCCGTGGTGCGCGATCCCGACAGTCACTCGTGGACCGATGGGGGTTGGCTCGAGCAGCGGGCCAGCGAGACGGTGAGCCACGCTCCGGTCTCGATCTACGAGGTACACCTCGGATCCTGGCGTCGACGAGAGGACGGCGAGTGGCCCGGTTATCGGGATCTGGCCGAGGACCTCCTCCCGTACGTGAAGGAGCTGGGCTTCACGCACCTGGAGCTTCTCCCGATCACCGAACACCCGCACGACCCGAGCTGGGGGTATCAGGCGCTCGGTTATTTCGCCCCCACGTCGAGATACGGCTCCCCCAAAGACTTCAAGGCGTTCGTGGACGCCGCCCACGGACTCGGGCTGGGGGTGATCCTGGATTGGGTACCGGCCCACTTTCCACTCGACGCGCATGGACTCAGCCGCTTCGATGGGACGCATCTGTACGAACATCCGGACCCGATGCGGGGGATCCACCCGGATTGGGGGACGGCGATCTTCGATTACGGTAAGCCGGAGGTCGTGTCGTTCCTCATTTCGAGCGCCCGCTTCTGGCTCGAGGAGTACCACCTGGACGGGCTTCGCGTAGACGCCGTCGCATCCATGCTCTATCTGGACTACTCGCGCGCGGATGGGGAGTGGCTGCCGAACGAGCTGGGCGGACGTGAGAACCTGGAAGCGGTGGCGTTTCTTCGCCGTCTGACCGATACGGTTCACGACGCGTTCCCGGACGCGCTGTTGTTCGCAGAGGAGAGCACGGCGTGGCCGCGCGTCTCGGGGCCGACGGGGGAGGGAGGTCTCGGATTCGACCTGAAGTGGAACATGGGGTGGATGAACGACACCCTGAGCTACTTCGAGGCGGATCCGTTCGCCCGCCACGCCGCGCACGGGAAGCTCACGTTCTCGATCCACTACGCCCACAACGAGCAGTATCTGCTTCCGCTGTCACACGACGAAGTGGTTCACCTGAAGCACTCGCTCCTCTCGAAGATGCCCGGGGGGTACGAAGAGAAGTTCGCCAATCTGCGGGCTCTGTTCGCGTACATGTGGGCGCACCCCGGCAAGAAGCTCCTCTTCATGGGTGGCGAGTTGGGTGAGTGGTCCGAGTGGGACGAGAACGGGGAGCTGGACTGGAGCCTGCTGAACTTCCCGCAACACCGTGGCATGCGGCGCTTCGTGGGGGCTCTGAACCGGCTGTACACGGAGGAGCCCGCGCTGCATGCGTTGGACTTCCTGCCCGACGGATTCGAGTGGATAGAGGTGCACGATGACGCCCGGAGCGTCATCGCCTTCCTGCGCTGGAGCCTGGAGTGGGAGGACTTCGTGCTGGTGGTGGCGAACTTCTCGGGTACGCGGTGGCGTGATTACCGGCTGGGGGCTCCGTCGCCGGGTGAATACGTGGCGATACTCGATAGCGAATCCCCGGAGTTCCTCGGACGCTCGGACCCCGCAGGCGTGCTGCGATTCATTGCTCGAGACGAGGAGTGGCACGGGCGCTCGGCCTCGCTGACGCTGGATCTCGCCCCGCTCTCGTGCCTGTACCTGAAGCGCGCGAGTGACTCCGACCACTCCGTGCCGTAGCGGGCCCACACTTCGGTAGCAGGGCTATGCGGCGTACAGCTGGAGTCGTGTCGAAAACAGATCGGCGATCTCGGTGAGCGTCTGGAGGTCGGGGTGCCGGAGAAAGACCATCCCGTCGGAGATGAGGGTGGCCTGCCAGTTCCTACGGGGCGCGCCGACGGGCAACAAGTCCAACTCGCACACATGAGAGCCGTATTCCTGCATGAGTGGTGCGAGCCCCTCGATCCGCCGGATGCGACCTCGCCCCTGCGCCCGCTTCACGACCCAGCACGCGTTGTACTTTCGCTCGACGGGTTGCGACCAGCGCTTGTGCACGACGGCCTCGGCCCAACCCTGATACGTGTCCAGGTCGGAGGCGTAGTTGATCAGGTCCACGGTTCGGACGCCCGGTGGCCGGGCCGCGATCTCGCCGAAGACGGCCTCGCCGTCGGGCTTCCTGTACCACTCCATGTGCGTGTAACCGGTTCGGAAGCCCAACGCCTGCAAGACGGCGAACCCCATCTCGCGGCCGGAGCGGAGGTCTTCCGCTTCGACGTCGCGTAACGCGAACGTCTGTGGGCTGATCCACTCGTTCTCCTTGGCGATCAGCGCCCGGGGGTCGTATCGGCAGATGTTGTGGTGCTGCACGTGCCCGTCGATGCATATCGTATCGAACGTCATGTCGTCGCCCTCGACGAACTCCTCGACGCTCACTTGAGGAACATGGCGTAGGGCCGGGAGGACGCTCTCGAGCTCAACCTCGGAGTCGATCCGATACGTGTCGGCAGATCCGGCGCCGGCGATCGGCTTCACGATCAGAGGGAAACCGATTCGCTCGGCTTCGGCGCGGCACTCGGCGACTGTCGTCGCGCGGGCATGATGGGGAGTGCGAATGCCTGCCGCGTCCAGGACCTGCTTCATGATCTCCTTGTCCCGGAAGGGGATGGTCTCCGCCACGGTCATCCCGGGCAGACCCATCATCTCGCGCATTCGCCCCGCCAGGATCATGTAGGGCTCCCACAGGCACTCGACTCGATCGATCGGACGGTGCCTCGCGTACTCCCTGACCTGAGCGAGGATGGCTTCCTCGTCCACGAGGGATCGGACCTGGATGTGGTCGGCGAGGCTGGTGCGCGCCGCCTCAGGCAGGGTCGCGGCCGGCTGATCTCCGAGCCCGACCACTTCCGCACCGACCTCGGCGAGGCCGCGGGTGAAATACTGCATCTCCGCCGGATAGCCGGGTGAGACCATGAGGATGTTCATCACGTGTGGCTCTGCTCCCTGTATGTTGTCACATATGGCGCGGTGTGCATGCCCTCGGGCTCTACTCCAGCTCGATGCGTACCCCGGTGACGATGCGTCGGAGCGCTTCCTCGACGACGCGAGTCTCCGCGTGCCGGACGATGATGTATCCCTCGCCCTCGTAGGTGCCCGACGGAGGCTGCCCCGGGCGAGGCAGCTTCGCCTCGACCACGAGCGGGCCGAGCTCCCGGCGCAGTTCCTCCACGCCGTGGACTCGCGCCACCGGCCCCCGTCCCTGACCCCGTAGATAGGCGGCTCCAGCCGCATACGGTCGCGGGCGTGGCTCGAACTCCTCCCGGATCATCAAACGTGCCCAGGCCGCGTACAGGTCGAAGTCATGCGCCCACGAGATGAGAGTCGTGAACTGCGCGCCAGGCGGGCGCGCGCCGACCTCCGAGATCGCGACCGAGCCGTCCGCCCGAAGAAACCACTCCATGTGGCTCAGACCCGTGTCCATCCCGAGCGCGGAGAGAGCGTCGCCCGCCACGCGCCGGATCTCCTCATAGCGCGGCGAGTCGACTTCTCGTGGCAGCAGCACGCACCACTGGATCCAGGGCTCGCGCAGAACCTCCAGTGGGGAGGGTGCATAGTGGTTGATGGAGTGCCACACGATCTGTCCTCCGACGCTGATGCTGTCGAAGGAATGTTCCTCCCCGGTCACGAACTCCTCAACGAGCGTGGGTCGCTCGGCCGTCGGGCGGTGCGTGGCGAGGCTCACTCGGAGCTGTTCCATCGTTTCGACCCGGAACGTCCCGCGGGCACCCGAGCCGGCCGGTGGCTTGACCACCAAGGGGAAACCGACCTGCCGCGCGAAAGCTTCCGCATCCTCCGGAGACGCGGCCAACGTATGTCGGGCACACGGAAGTCCGGCGCTTCGCAGCACGTCCTTCATCCGGGACTTGTCCCGAAAGTTGCGCCCGGTCTCGGCGCCCATCCCCGGGATACCGAGGCGATCGCGTAATTCGCCGAGGGGCACCTGAAGCTCCTCCAGCGCCCCGAGCAGGCGGTCCACCGAACCGAGCTCTCCCCGCATACGCAGGAGAGCCTCATGGATCGCATCTGGATCGACGGCATCCCGAACCTGCGCGTGGCTCACCAACAGCCGGCGGAGCTCGGCCGGGAGCTTCTCCGCCGGATCCTGACTGATCAGGCCCAGCCGAGCGCCCGGTGTCGACGCGGCCGCGCTCACGAAGCGTAGCGTGGTGGGCAGGAAGAAGGGTGCGACGAAGACGACGTTCGGCATGGCCTCGGGGATCGGTTCTTGCGCCCACGTGAATCTGGCACCCGCGGAACAGGTACGTGGAACCTGCGGGCGCGGGCATCGCCATGGTGCACCGGTTCGGCGACGTCGTGCCGACGCCACACGGCGGCCCTGGCATTCGAGCACGCCCACGCTACAATGGACAGCCCCGAAAATGAAGGAGGCGACGTGGCGGTCCCGCTGCGGAGGCGACCGACCCACGGCGCAGAGGTGTTGAAAGCGATGCATGTTGTCTTCATAGAGCCGCGGTTCCCCGATAACCAGAAGGACTTCGTCCGCGGGCTGCGTGAGGTCGGCGCGGAGGTGTCGGCGATCGGCGAGGCTCCGGTAAGCGCGCTCGGCGAGGAGCTGCGCGGGTGGCTGACGCATTACGAACAGGTCCACTCGGTGTGCGACGAGGACGACCTGATGCGGGTCGTGCGTTGGATCCAGGACCGGAAGTGGGTGGACCGGTTGGAGGCCACCGTCGAGGCCCACATTCTCCCGACCGCTCGGGTACGTAAGGCGTGCGGAATTCCGGGAACTTCCGTGCGTACGGCGTACCTCTGCCGCGACAAGCCGGCTATGAAGGAGGTGTTGAGAGAGGCGGGGATCTCGTGCGCTCAGTCGCTCGGAAGTGGCTCGGTCGAGGAGGTACGGGCATTCGCGAGCGAGGTAGGTTATCCGCTCGTCGTGAAGCCGCGCGCCGGAGCGGGGGCGTCAGGCACGTACCGCGTCGATGACGATGATCAGCTCCGCGGCGTCCTGTCGCAGGTCGGTGTGGGGAGCGGGGCGGACGTCGCCGTCGAGGAGTTCATCGAAGGACACGAGGCGTTCTACGACACGGTGTCGATTGGTGGCCGGGTCGTGCACGACTTCATTACGCACTACTACCCGAACGTCCTCGAGGCGATGAGAACGCGCTGGATCTCACCGCAGTTCATCGCCACCAACAGGATCGACAGTGCGGAGGCGTACGGCGCGGTGCGCGAGATGGGGTGGAGGGTGATCGAAGCGCTCGGGGTCGAGACGTCCGCGACTCACATGGAGTGGTTCTTCGGTGAGAAGGGCCTGAAGTTCTCCGAGATCGGGTGTCGTCCCCCGGGCGTGAAGGCCTGGGACCTGTACTGTGCGGCTAACGACATCGACCTGTACCGCGAGTGGGCGATGGCGGTCACACACGGTCGTCCCGATCAGAGGCCGTCGCGGCGCTTCTCAGCGGGGATCATCACGCTTCGCCCGGATCGGGACGGACGTATTACGCGGTACGAGGGGCTGGACCAGATCGAGCAGCGCTTCGGCGAGTGGATCATCGATATGCACGTGCCTCCGCCAGGTACTCCGACACAGCCGGTGGAGGCCGGATACATGGCTAATGCATGGATCCGAATGCGGCACCCGGACTACGACGCCCTGAGGGCCATGCTCGATTCGGTCGGCGAGACCGTGCAGGTGCGGGCCGAGTGAGCGAGGGGAGCCAGGCACGCCGCGTCGTTCTCCTCGGTCCGCAGACGCCGGTCGCCACGCTGAGCTCGGTTCGAGCCGATCTGGTGAAGGACGGCACGCTGGGCGCCGGAGACGCGGTGCCGACGATCACCGCGGGCTGGCAGGAGCGTGAATCGGAGGATTCGGAACTCGATGTCGAGCTGGCCGGGCGCTCCCGAAACCTGCGACTTTACGAGCGCGCGTCCGAGGTGAACGAAGAGGACCCCGAACTCGCCACGGCTCACCGCACAGTCCAGGACCGACTCAAGCTCCTGAGACGCGCCTATAATCTGAGACTCGCCCACTTGATCGAGGCCTGGCGGGAGATCGGAGGGCTCGACGGGAACCCCGAGTTGCTGTTGGAAGAGCGCAGCGCGGCTCTCGAGACGATCCGGTCTCTGGATGCGCGGCACCTCGAACGCGTTCGCGAGCTGAGAGCGGAGCTCGATCGCGTCCACTCGCCGCAGACGCGCAAGTCCGTTCGGCGCCACCGGGACGAGATCCTCGGCTTGCTGGAAGACGCACCCGTCGTCGCCATTGCGGGCGGGCACATCGCCACCCTTCTGAACCGCCTGCGCCTGTTCGACCTGCGTGAGCCTCTGGCGGACAGGACGCTGGTAGCGTGGTCCGCGGGAGCGATGGTTCTGGGGTCGCGGATCATGCTGTTTCACGATCGGCCGCCTCAGGGATCCGGCAACGCCGAGGCGTTCGAGAACGGCCTCGGGCTGTTCCCCGATCTGATCCCGTTCCCGCACGCGGCGCGCCGCCTCCGGCTCGACGACCCCGTTCGCACGGGACGCCTGGCGCGCCGCCTCGCACCGAGCGCGTGTGCGCTGCTCGATCCGGAGACGCGACTCGATTGGAGCACGGATGGGTGGCGGGCGGTCTCCGCCGGTGACCGACTCACGGATGACGGAAAGCGCGTGTCGTTGGATGGCTGGGGTCGCGAGGGCCGGTCAGGACGTGCGGCGAGGCACGGTCGCGCCAAGAGAGGGAAGCGACGGTGAACGGCGAGGCTCGTGAGCGGTTGCTGAGCCCGACCCCGGGTCACGGAGGCGAAGAGCCGATGCCCGATTCGCCGGCCATCGCAGAGCTCGTGATGGCGGGCGACCTGGATGCGGGTCGAATCGATGCGTTCCTGGAAGCGCGCAGCTTCCCGATCGCCGAGCCACCGAACTACACGTTCGTGTACCGCGGCTCCGCCGCCGACGTGCACCTGCGCCACTGGATCTACGGGTTACCGGCATCTCAACCCTTCCGGCGTCTCGGCGCGTCGGACCTCTGGTATCGAACCGTCGAGTTGCCCGACGGTTCCAGGGTGGAATACAAGCTCGAGATCCTCGAGCACGGGCAGGTTCGCTGGATCGAGGACCCTCTCAACCCGCACCGTGCCCGCGACCCGTTTGGCGCGAACTCGGTCGTGACCGCACACGGATACGAGGTTCCGGAGTGGACACAGGTCGATCCCGATGCGCGGCCCGGCACGCTCGAGGAGCGGAGCGTGGACAGCCACGAGCTGGGTGAGACGCGTCGCGTCAGCGTCTACCTGCCCGCCCGCTACCGAGTGCAGCGGCGCTACCCGCTCCTCGTGGTCCACGATGGGGGCGACTATCTGGAGTACGCGAGCCTGCGGACCGTGTTGGACAACCTGATCCACCGTCTCGAGATTCCGTCGATGGTCGTCGCGCTCGTGCACCCCGGAGCGCGCATGCGGGAATACGCCGCCCTCGAAGCCCACTCGCGGTTTCTCTCGCGCGAGCTGGTCCCGGCATTGGAAGCGGAGTTCCCGCTGCTCGGCACGCCGGACGGCCGCGGCATTCTCGGGGCGAGTCTCGGTGCCGTGGCCTCGCTGGCCGCCGCGTCTCACGAGCCCGGGTTCTGGGGGAAGCTCCTGCTGCAGTCCGGCTCGTTCGCGTTCACGGATATCGGAGATAATCCTCGCGGTCCCGTGTTCGACCCCATCGTCGAGTTCATGAACGGATACCGAGCGAAGCCTACCGCCGTGACGCGGCAGGTATTCCTGTCAGCCGGCGTGTACGAGTCGCTGGTGTACGAAAACCGCTCGTTGGTTCCGATCCTGAGATCGACCGGCATGCAGGTGCGGTACGTCGAAGCCCGAGACGGTCACAACTGGGAGAACTGGCGTGACCGCCTCAGGGAAGGGCTCTCGTGGTTGTTCCCCGGACCCCTGTGGATGGTGTACGAGTGAGCCGATACGAAGGGCGCCCGCTCCCGGTCGCGAGCGCGGCCCCAACGCGGGCCCAAGCGCGGGGTGCCCGCCTTGGCTGAGGTCACGCGTCGGATCGGGCTGTCGCTCGGGGCCGATATCTGCTGGCCGATCTGCTACCAGGAGATCCTGCGGCAGCTCGACCTGGCGATCCCGTGGCAGGGCGACACGGTCCGATTCGAGGTGGAGCGCGTTACGATCGAGCCGTTCGACCTGCGCCAACCGTGCCGCTATGACGTGGTGATCGATCGCCTGACGCACTGGTATCACACCACGCGGGAATGGATCAAGAAGGCCGTGATGCTCGACGGGCTGTACGTGTTCAATAACCCGTGGAGCGTCCAGTCGATGGAAAAGCAGACCACGTACTGCGCCATGATGCGCCTGGGTCTCCCCATCCCGAACACCTGGCTCGTTCCCCCGAAGTCGTACGACCCGAAGGAAGACCTTCAAGTCACGCTCGAGCGGTACGCGCGGATGTTCGATCTAGGCGAGATCGGGCGTTCCCTCGGCTACCCGTTGTTTATCAAACCGTATGACGGAGGAGGCTGGAAGGGGGTCTCGAGGATCGACGATGAGGAGGCGTTGCGCGCCGCCTACGAGGAGAGCGGGGTGTTCGTCATGCACCTCCAGGGTGCGATCGAGCCTCACGACCTGTTCGTGCGCTGCATCGGACTGGGGCCTCAAACCCACATGGTCAGGTACGATCCCGAGGCACCGCTTCACGATCGCTACACGATGAGCCGGGGCTTTCTCGAGCGGGAGGACGAGGCGCTGATCCGCGATCTCACCCTCACGATCAACACGTTCTTCGGGTGGGACTTCAACTCCTGCGAAGCGCTCCAGAGCGGCGGCACGTGGCACCCGATCGACTTCGCCAACCCGTGTCCCGATTCGCAGGTCACGTCGCTTCATTACCACTTCCCGTGGCTGATCCAGGCCAACATCCGGTGGTCCGTTTTCTGCGCGGCCACCAGGCGGCGGATGCGGACGAACCTGGATTGGCAACCGTATTTCGACGCGTGTGAGGAAGGGATGAGCCTGGGAGAGCGCCTGCGGGCCTGCGCATCGATCGCGCACCAACGGCTCGAGGCGGACCGTTTCGAGGAGTTCTGCTCGGTCCACCTCGCGCACCTCGATCAGGTCGCGGACGAGTTCTTCGGCTCCGAGACGGCCCACGACGCCGTGTGTCAGAAGGTCCGAGAGTTGTACCCTGCGGCCGAGGTCGAAGAGTTCACGGAGCTGTTCTGGCAGCGGATCCAGAAGGCGCGTGCAGATGGAATCGACGCCTAGGAGGCTGCTGACAAACCCTGGTGGGTCGCGCGCAGGGATCTCGCGCGGTTCAGGCAAGGAACGAGGACGAGTCGTAGCCAAGGCTACGGCGAGGAGGAGAGACGATGGATCAACCGCGCGACCCCTGCGCCGATCAGCAAGCGTGGCGCGGTCACACAAGTAGGACGGTTACGGCGGGACAGCCCCGTCTTCGGACCCACCCTTCGGGTGGGTACCCCTAGGACTCCTCGACGTAGCTATGGCTATGCCTTCGTCGCCCCGCCTTGGATCCGGGGCTGTCGCGTCCGTAACGCGACCCGCCAGGGTTTCTCAGCAGCCTCCTAGCGTGCTGCTGAAGACCTCCGGCAGCCTGCTTCGTCAGAAAACGAGCGGAAGGGAATAGATGAAGGCGAGCACCGGTTGGCACTCGGGGCGTCTGGATCAGCGGATCACCGTGGTGCGATGGGGTGAGATCGGCACACCGGTCCTCCTCTTCCCGACGGCCGGCGGAGACGCCGAGGAGATCGAACGGTTCCTGGTGATCGACACGCTTGCCGAGTACATGGAGGCGGGGCGAATCAAAATCTACTCATGCGATAGCGTGGCGGGACGCGTGATGCTCGGAAAGGAAGGGACACCCGAGCACCAGATGCGCGTGATGAACCGCTTCCAGAACTTCGTCTACCACGAGCTAGTGCCCGCAATCCGGGAGGATTGTCACACCGAGGATATCGGTATCATCGCGGCGGGTGCCTCCATCGGCGCTTTCAACGCGCTCGCCGTCCTGTGCCGGTATCCCGACGTGTTCACGCACGCATTGTGCATGAGTGGGACGTACGACCTGCAGCGCTTTCTCGAGGCAGGGCCGACGGAGGACTTCTACTTCTCGTCGCCGCTGCACTACCTGCCCGATCTGGAAGGTCCGGCGCTCGAGGCCCTGCGCATGCGCTACGTGTTGCTCGCGTCGGGTAGGGGAAAGGCGGAGGACATCACGGAATCGTGGCGGGTCGCGGCGCTCCTGGGACGCAAGGGCGTGCCGAATCGGTTGGACGATTGGGGGGAGGATTGGCCCCACGACTGGCCCACGTGGCGCAACATGCTGCATCGGTACCTGGACGAGTTGGTGCCCCCCGCCGAATCCGCGACGGAAACCGGGGCCTGACAGGTCGCCGGAGGCTGTCGGCGACCGGAGTCAAACAGTCGGCGGATCGTCACCGGGGCTCACCCCCATCAGCCCCGGCACGTAGTAATCCCGTGCGTAGTCCTGTACCATCCGCCGAGCCGTGAACTGTCGTGCCGCCACCATCAGCGCGGTCTTCATGCGGCGGATCCAGCCCACGGGTATCCCGCTGGGATCTCGATCGTAGAAAAGTGGGATCACCTCTTCTTCCAGCAGACGGTAGAGGTGCTCGGCATCCAGGGCGTCCGCTTCTTCGTCGGCTTGCTCTTCGTCCTCGTCGCGCGGTGCGGGCGGGATCGACCAGCCGTTCAGCCCCGTGAATCCTTCTTCCCACCACCCGTCCGTGGTGCCCAGCTGAGGCACGCCGTTCAAGGCTGCCTTCATGCCGCTGGTCCCGCTCGCCTCGAGGGGTACGCGGGGGAGGTTCACCCACAGGTCGACTCCTTCGACGAGGCGGTGCGCGACGTGGAGCCCGTAGTCTTCCAGAAATGCGATACGACCCTCGAAGCGTTGATCACGAGTGTGCGAGTAAACGGCCTGCAGAACCTCCTTGCCGCGCTCGTCCTGCGGGTGAGCCTTACCTGCGAATATGAGCTGAACCGGTCGCCAGCGGTCAGAGAGAAGCCCGAGGAAGCGCTCGACCTCCCTGAAGATGAGATCGGCCCGCTTGTAGGCCGCGAACCGTCGGGCGAAACCGATCGTGAGAGGGAAGGGGCTCAGGAGCGTCCCGGCGCCCACGAGGTGGGCGGCTTCCTTCCAGTGATCGCGCCAGCGTCGCCGGGCCTCCTCTCGTATGAAATCGATAAGCCCGATCTTCAGTCGCTGGTGGACCGCCCACAACTCCGGGTCGGGGATGTCGAGGATGCCCTCCCACATCTCCGGCTCGTCGAGACGGAGCCCCCAGTCCTTCCCGAGGTGGCTGTCCAGCAGGGCCATCACTTTGTTGTTCATCCAATTCGCGAGGTGGACTCCGTTCGTCACGTGACCGATCGGAACCTCCTCCTCGGGGCGACCCTTCCACAGGCTATGCCAGATGTCACGGGTGACCTTCCCGTGGCGCTCGGACACACCGTTCACGCGCCGTGAAAGACGGATGCCGGCCGCCGTCATGTGAAAGCGTCCGCCGTCCAGCTCCGGGTGTTCGCCGAACCGGAGGAGCTCGTCCGGGGAACCCAGCTCATCCCAATACGAGCCCGCCCACTCCTGAATCTGGGCTTGAGTGAAGATGTCGTGTCCGGCCGGTACCGGCGTGTGGGTCGTGAACACGCTGCTCGCCCTTACACGCTCGACCGCCTCATCCAGCGGCACATCCTGCTTCACGAGCTGTCGAACCCGCTCGACCAGCATGAAGGCGGCGTGTCCCTCGTTGGCGTGCCATGCGCAGGGCTCGACCCCCAGAGCCTTCAGTACGCGCACGCCTCCGACACCCAACAGCCCTTCCTGTCTCAGCCGGAGATCGGCGCCTCCGGCGTATAGCTTGTGGGACAGCTCTCGGTCCGCGCCCTTGTTCTCGTCCAGATCCGTGTCCAGCAGGTAGATCGAGACGCGACCCACACGCACCCGCCAGGCCCCGACATAGACGTTACGGCCCGAACTGTAGATTGAAGTGAGGTACGGCTCGCCGTTCGGTCCCGAGAGTGGCTCGAGGGCTGTCCGCGCCGGGTCGAACGTCTCGTCTCCGTCCTCCTGCCAACCATCCAGTCGCAGAGCCTGGTCGAAATACCCCCGCGTGTAGAGCAGACCGACCCCGACCAGCGGCACCCCGAGATCCGACGCGGCCTTGCAGTGGACTCCGGCCAGCACCCCCAGCCCGCCGGAATAGATGGGGACGGAGTTGTGCAGCCCGAACTCTGCGCAGAAATACGCGATGGGCTTGTCGAGATGCTCGGGGTAGTGCTGCGCGAACCAGGTGTGCTCCGAGGTCGACTCGTGCTCGACGGTCGCGATGACGGCTTCGTAGCGCTCGAGAAAACCCCTGTCCTCCGCCAGGGCGGCGAGCCGTTCGGGCTTCACCCGCAGGAGGAGATCCACCGGGTTATGGCGGGTCATGCGCCACAAGGGGAGATCGATGGACCGAAACAGATCGCGTGCGTCGCGGTCCCACGTCCACGCCAGATTGAGCGCCACCTCCCAGAGCTTGGCGATGCGTTGCGGCATCTCGGGTCGCTCGCGGGGTATCGTCGCCGCGAGCCGCGACCGCGTCTTCCGTTTCGCCATTCCCCTCCCATCCATGCCTGGCGGTTCGAGCCGACCTGTGACGGCCGGGTAACGATCGGGCCGGAAACTATGAGATTCGCGCACTCGTGCCAGGTGGGGAGCAAGAAGAAGGCCCCGCCGGTCTGGCGGGGCCCGTGATCATCGCGGCCGGAGGCTCGGGTCGTACGGTGCCCGAGTCGCGATTACTACCTCTTGTGCATGACGGGACTGAGCTGGAAGCCGTTGGTGTTCCAGATCAGGGATCCTATCGAGGCGGTCGTGGAGAGCTCGAGCACGATGGCCTCCGTCCCTCCGCCGATCACTTCCACCCGGTCCATCAGGATCTTGTACCCCGTTTCCGCAGCGCTCGGGATGGTGACGTCGTAGACACCGGGATCCAGGTCCTGGCCACCCACGTTGATCGTCTGCGCGAGCGTCAGGGTCGAGCTCGTGAAGAAGAGCCGTACCTGGTTGTAGAAACCGGCCACGAGCAACCCGTTGGC
The DNA here is from genome assembly GCA_039589195.1 of Gemmatimonadota bacterium. Lineage (GTDB taxonomy): Bacteria > Gemmatimonadota > Gemmatimonadetes > Palauibacterales > Palauibacteraceae > JBDHAC01. The sequence continues at coordinate 97,290 of JBDHHV010000001.1, forward strand.
GACCTCTACTCCGCCCGTGCTCGGGAGGCTCAGGAGGTCGAGGGGCGTCTCGGCCAGGTCGAGCGTGACCCAGCCTGCTTCCGCCCCATCACCTTCGGTCCCTTCACCGCCTTCAGCACCCTGGGTTCCCTCGGCCTCATCTCCGGCCTGGTGAACGTCGACGCGTGTCACGATGAGATCGATCGATCCAACCGCCCCGACGGGCACGTCACCCAAGCTCAGGCGCAGCCCGGCGGGCACCTCGGAGGCGGCGACCGACCCGTCACCCGCGAGCAGAACGCTGGCCTGTCCCGTCTCCGGTCCGGTCGCGTCGCTGCACGCGCTATGCGCCACTGCCCCGGTCAGAAGCAGCACGGCCAGCACAGTCTGGTATCGTCTGAGCATTCTCCACCTCTCGCAAATAGCGGGTGGGGGATCCCAAATGCGCCCCCCGAAACATCAGAACCGGAGGATCCCTGCGCAAGAGACGTACCGGGCGTAAGAGCCGCCCGGAAAGACCGGATGAAGGGCGAAACGCCCAGGACTGCGGGTGCTATCGCGACACGGGACCGTGAAGGGTTTATCGACCCGGATAAAATGGAAGACCCCCACGCGCCGCCCCTTCTCCCGGCTGCGTCGCGGTATCCGCGGGGGCGAACCCGCGGTCACGAGCCCGCGGCCCCCGGGGACCCCTCCGCCGGGGCATCATCTCGTCGAGTCCTTCTTGTTGCTCTGGCGTGAGGACTTCCCGGATCTCCGCCCGCGTCGCTTCCATGATCGCGTTCAAACGGGGCATGACCAGGCGCAGGATCGAGTCCGTCTCCGGCTGCCTGCGCTCCAGGATGGCCTGGATCTCGGCGCGCTGCTCCGAAGTCAGATCGAAGCCGTCGAGTTGCGGCGGCAAGACACCGCGGCGCCCGAACTGGGCGGGCATGCGTGTCGTGGCTGCCCGCTCGCCCGAAACCGAGCGGGTATGCTCGATGGCGATCCCCGCGAGCCCTCCGCTCACGAAGGCCAGGCCAAGCAGCAGGAGACCCTGCAGGCGAAGCCGACCGAGTGATTCGACTCCCTTCTTCACTGTTCCTCCTCGGAGAAAACCAGCTCCGCCGGTCCCGGGATGTCTCCGCCCGCGACCCAGTTCGCCATATACGCGGGGACCCCCAACGCCTGCGCCAGCTGCGCGTCCGCCGACCCGGCCTCGGTGGAGGGACGCTCGATGAACCTGAGAGTAGCCAGGGAGGCGAGGGTGATGGCGGCTGCTACGGGCCACAGCACCCGCTGCCAGCCTCGAATGACTCTCACCACCTGGATCGCGGGCTCGTCGAAGATCCCGATCGCAGGACCCGCCGCCTGGCCGCCCCGGCGTGCGAGCTCGCCCGCGGCCCGGGCCGCTATGCTCCGGACCAGAGGCTCGAACCGACCCGGGTCCGCAGTCGGGTCCAGCGCGCTCAGGTCGATGCGATCCGGCATTTCGGAGTCCTCATCCGAACCGTGCGGGCCGGCGTTTCCGAATCCGTCACCGGTGGTGTGGAGATCCTCATCCATTCAGATACTCCTCCGCGTACTCGTCGCCGAGCGTCTCCCGCATGCGGCGGCGCGCCTGCATCAGGTGGTACCGTGACATGCCGACCGAGAGGTCCAACGCCTCAGCGATCTCACGGTGCCGCCGGCCATCCAGATCGTGAAGAAGCAGCACTTCGCGCTGGATCGACGAGAGAGCCCCGAGGGCCTCCGCGAGGTCGTCGCGGAGCTCATCCCGCGCGAGGTCCCGCGGGGGGCCGCCGCCCTCGCGGCCCGCCACCCGCGCCGCGCCGGCACGGGTCGCGGGGACGCTCTCGAGATCCGGTCCACGACGCAGTGCCAGATACGCGCGGTAGTTGTGCGCCCGGTTGCGGACGATCGACAGCAGCCATGCGCCGAAGCGGGCGGGGTCGCAATCGTCGAGACGCTCGAGTGCGCGCAAGAACGCGTCCTGACACACATCCTCGGCCTCCATCGCGGTCCCCAACTGGCCGAGCGCCACGGCGAACGCGGCCCGGTAATACCGGCGAACCAGCGCCTCGAACGCCACGCCATCCCCCCCTCGGGCGCGAGCAACCAGGGACGCATCTTGAATATCTGGGTGACCGTCATCCATTTAGGCCCGTCCTACGGGATATGACAGGCGAGCACCACCGCCCGTTAGGGGTGACCCGGGAAGGTAGCACCACGCTGGCCGGCCAACTTGCCCCACTGTACAACGGGGCCCATCCTCAGCGGAACATCTGATCGGGGGAAGCACATGGATTTTGGCGCGATCGTCGACTGGCTGAACCACAACGTCGCGGAGCTCGGGATTCCCGTTGGCGATGAGAAGATCACCCTTCAGGTGGTCCTCCTGCTCGGCACGGGGCTCTTCCTGACGCTCCGCCTGGGCTTCATCCAGCTTCGCCGTCTCGCGCACGGGTTCGCGGTGACCAGCGGGCGTTACGACGACCCGAACGAGCCGGGGGACGTGTCTCACTTCCAGGCGCTCACCACGGCGCTGAGCGCGACCGTAGGAATCGGAAACATCGCGGGCGTCGCGATCGCGATCCACTGGGGTGGGCCGGGGGCGCTGTTCTGGATGTGGATGACCGCGCTGCTCGGGATGGCGACGAAGTACACCGAGGTCACCCTCGCCCAGAAGTACCGCTCGGTGAACGAGAACCCCGAGCACAAATGGGAGGGCACGGTCGCCGGCGGCCCCATGTATTACATCGAGCGCGGACTCGGGAAGAACTGGAAGCCGGTCGCGATCTTCTTCGCGTTCATCCTGGGGATCACGGCCTTCCTGACCGGCAACGGGATTCAGGCGAACACGGTTGCCGATGCCATGCGCACCAACTTCGGGATCCCGGTGTGGGTGAGCGGCTTGATCACCTCGGGGGTGGTCGCGCTGGTGATCCTGGGCGGGATCACGCGGATCGGTCGGGTAACGAGCATCCTGGCGCCGCTCATGGCGGCCGTCTATGTGCTCGGCGCCCTGATCGTGATCGTGATCAACGCGGGCGATCTGATCCCGACGTTCGGGTTGATCTTCCGCGAGGCGTTCAACCCGACCGCGGGGGTTGCCGGTACCGGGGTCGGGGCTTTCCTGGTGACCCTCATGTGGGGTGTGCGCCGAGGGCTGTTCTCGAACGAGGCAGGGCAGGGCTCCGCGCCCATCGCGCACGCCGCGGCGCAGACCGACGAGCCTGTCTCGGAAGGTGTCGTCGCGCTCCTCGAGCCGTTCATCGACACGATCGTGATCTGCACGATGACCGCGCTCGTGATCATCATGACCGGTGTATGGAACGAGCGCGTTGCGACCGAAATCGTGCTCGACGGTGGCGGGGACATGTCCTACGTCACCGTCGCGCAGGATGGCGCGAGTATCTCGGCGGATGCATCGGGTCCGATCCGTTACGTGGACGGTCGACCCGCCGACCTCTCGGCCCCCCACGTGGCCTGGCACGAGGTCTCCGTCGACGAGCTGTTCGTCGACGAGGACAGGACGGTCCGCTTCGATGGAATCGTCTCCCCGGCGGACGGCACCGCTCAGCTTCCCGATGGCCGAACCGTGACCAGCCTGTACGGGATGGCGGTCGAGAGTGGGGCGCCGCTCACGATGGAGGGATTCCGGCGCGGGCTCTCACCGCTTGGCGACTGGGGGCACTACATCGTGATCTTCTGCGTGCTCTTGTTCGCGATCTCGACCGCGATCGCCTGGAGCTACTACGGCGATCGGTGTGCCAACTACCTGTTCGGCGTCAAAGCGGTCTTGCCGTACAAGATGGCGTTCGTGGTCGCTCACTTCATCGGTGCGGTGGTCCCTCTGGCGGTCGCGTGGACGCTGGGTGACATCTTCCTGGCGATCGTCATCATCCCCAACCTGATCGCGCTGCTCTTCCTGGCGCCTCAGGTGGTAGAGACCACCCGGAGCTACTTCCAGCGGCAGCCGTGGCTGGAGAACGCCGAGGCGCATCGGCGCTGGAAGCAGGAGCACAAGCGCCGCCGCTAGATGGAGCACCGTGGCCCTCGGCCGGGGCCCGCGCCCGTCGACCCGATCCAACGTGGGCGGCTCCAAGCCGCTCACGCGACGCCGCGCGCGTGTGCTCGAGCCCGGTTTACAAGCCCCCCCGTAAAACGTTATTATCTGCGATCCTTGTCCCGTCATACTTTATCCGCATCGATGTGAGAAGCGTATGCTGACCGAGACAGTTGTCACCGTCTCCCCCAAGTACCAGGTCGTGATCCCACGTGTGATCCGTGAATCGCTCGGGCTCCGGCCCGGCCAAAAGGTTCAGGCCCTCCTGTATCAGGATCGCGTGGAGTTCGTTCCCTTCAGGCCCGTGAAGAAGATGCGCGGCTTCCTGAGGGGCATCGAGAGGTCTCCCGCGGAGTGGAACGCGTGAACGTAGTCGACGCGTCGGGCTGGCTCGAATATTTCGCGGACGGCCCAGACGCGGCGTTCTTCGCTCAGACGCTGCAGGAAGTCGACCAGCTCATCGTGCCGACGGTCACCATCCTGGATGTGTTCCGGCACGTGTTACGCCACGGAGACGAAGGCGATGCCCTACAGGCAGCTGCCGCGATGCAGCAGGGGAAGGTGGTGAACCTCGACACCACCGTGGCACTGAGCGCGGGAAGATTGGGCGTCCAGCACGACCTCAGCCCAGCCGCCGGGGTCGTGCTGGCGGCCGCCCGCCAGCACGAGGGCCGCGTTTGGACTCTCGAAGAGGAGCTGAGGTCGGTGGAGGGCGTCCAGTACCGGCCGCGTACAGGTCCGCAAAAATGGGGGCTCGAGTAGACGAGTAGAGCTGGAGGGGCGAGTAGCCTAGGTAGCTCCGCCTCTGAGTCGCTCCGCTTCGGCCACGTATTGCTCCAGCGTGATGCGCCCGTCCAGGTAGCGGCGTTGCAGCCGACGCCACGCCGGTGTCGTTGGAGCTTCCGACGGCGCGTTACCTGCGACCCCACGCAGGACGCTCGCCAGCTTCTCCCGCGCTCCGGATCCGCGCTCGGATCCCGATGGAACCAGGCCGCCCGCGGATGCGGTGACGCCGCCCGCAGACGCCAGCCCGGGTTTTGGTGCCGCCATGCGGTGGTACAGGCGCGGGTGTGCAACGGCGATGACATCCTCCACGAGGCTGCGAACGTCTTGCCGGCAGCAAGACCACAGCTCGGGCAACGACGCTCTCACGCTTCGGACCAGGCTCCCGGCCTCATCCAGCCACTCACCCAGCGCGCGCGCGGTGCGCTCGCGGTTCCATTCCCAACGCTCCCCATGCCTCCGAGCCAGCCCGACCAACAGGACGAACAACAGGAAGGCTTCGAACATGGCGCTAGCCCTCGCTCGCCGCCGGCTCGGCCGACTTCGGCCAGGCCTTTTCGATCTCGCGGGCGGCCCTGTCCAGGATCTCCTTCAGCGCATCGATCCTTCCCTCGTCCTCGCTCTCGCCGACGGCGCGATCGAAGCTCACCTGGGCCAGACGGATAAACGAGCGAGTGAGGTCCCGCATCTCCTGGCCGGTGAAGCGCTCACCCAGGTTCACGAAGCGATCGAAGATGTCATCGTGCCGGACCGTGTGCTTGTCGAGGAACGCGAGGCCCTCTTCGGTGATCCGGTACGTCTTCTTGCCGTCCGCCTGCTCCGAGACCACGAACCCCTGGTCCTCGAGCATCTGGAGGGTAGGGTACACCGAGCCCGGGCTGGGCGAGTACATGCCACCCGACTCTTCCTCCAGGCGGCGAATGATCTCGTACCCGTGCATCGGCTGCCCACGCAGCAGGCCGAGGATGACGTACTTCAGGTCGCCCTTCCGAACGACGCGTCGTTTGGCTCCCAAAGGCCGACCGAAGGCGAAAACGCCCGGTCCGCAGCAATTGGCCCAGGCTCCGAATCCCCAATCACGACCCGTTAACATCGCGCTTTCGCTCCTGCTTTGATCCCGGTTCGAGGCGTGTTCCGGTCAACGGCGCGGCCATCTCCGCCGACGTATCGCGACCGGTCACGATATATCGCCTACGTATCGATAACGATATATCGGGTCACTGTCAAGATCGCGGATCGGGGTGCTTGAGAGGCCCGACGGTTACGGGGCGGAGGTTGCCTCCGTCTCGGGCGCCTCCCAGAGCTCGATGCGTTGGCCCTCGGGGTCCATGATCCACCCGAAGCGACCGTAATCGTACTCCTCGAGACGCGCGTCTACCTCTACGCCGCCGGTCCGTAGCCGCTCGAGAAGATCGTCGAGTTCGCGCACGCGGAAGTTGATCATGAACGGCTTGTCGCTCGGGTCGAAGTAGTCGGTCGTGTCCGGGAACGGCTCCCACACGGTGAACGCGGCCGTCCCATCCACCTCCTGCCAATGGAAGCTGATGTAACCATCGGGGTCCGGCGTGACGCCCAGGCGTTCCGCGTACCACGCTTTGAGGGAGCCCGGATCGCCGGTCTTGAAGAAGACCCCTCCCATGCCGGTCACCGGGCCGGGAGCCGGCGCGCAAGCGGCTAGCTGGTCGCCGGGCTCCCACAGCTCGACGCGGTGCCCGTCCGGATCCATGACCCAGGCGAAGCGTCCCTCGTCGCGCTCGACGATCTCTTCGTCCACCGCTTCATCGGCGGACCGCAGAGACTCCACGAGGGGGTCCAGCCCGACGACGCGGAAATTGATCATGAACGGCTTGTCGCTCGGGTCGAAGTAGTCCGTCGTGTCCGGGAACGCGCCCCACACGGTGAAGGTCCGCTCGGGCGGCTGACCGACGCCGCGTCCCTCGAACCAGACGCCTCCGCCGTCCGCGGATACCAGCCCGAGGTGATCCCGATACCAAGCTCGCAGGTCGTTCGGCGCGGAAGACTTGAAGAAGATCCCACCGATTCCAGTCACTCCGGTCATTCGCGTCCACCGTGTGTCAAGGTATAATTGGGCTCGCGAGTCGGGCTGATAGGATCTCTGCGGAGCATTCCGGCCGCAACTCGGTGGGAACCGAGGCCATGCACACCGGAAGCCGAGGCTCACGGGCGCCGGAAGCCGAGGACCTGCGCGCCAGGGGCTCGGGACGCGCACGCCAGCGGGCTGGTAGACGCTCCCCCAGTAGATTGGGTCGTCATGCAAGCGAGCGATCGCGACAGGAAGTGGGGCGCCGTTCCGGTCGGGCTCATCCTGGTCGGAGTTCTCGCGGCCGTGGTGGCCGTGACTGCGGATACGTTGGGGATCGGTGGCAGAGGTTTCGGGGCGACCCAGGCCCTGCTGCTGATCGCCGGCCTGGTAGTGGTCTTGACCGGCGTGGTGAGTCTCCGGCGAGGGCCGGACGGCCACGCCCACGAGAGGCGCCGGGTCGTGTCGGGGCCGGTCCAGATCCTGGCGTTGTCGACCTGGTTCGGACTCGCGGCCGGCCTTCCGGAACTGGCGAACGGGGGCCTGATGCAGCTGTTCGATCAACCGGTCCTCGGCAAGACGACCCACGCCGTCTGGCTGATCCCGTTCGTGAGCCTGCCCTTGTTCTTGGTGGCAGGTGTGGTGCTGGCGGGCTTGGGCCGGAGATTCGACAAGCTGCGCTCGGTCGGGGGCCTGACGAGCGTGCTCTCGTTCGGTGTGCTCTTCGCAGGACTTCTCCTCTTCGAAGAAGAGCTTCACGTGGTAGCCCTCCTCCTGGTCGCGGCAGGGATTTCGGTGCAGGCGGGTCGGCTGGCTCGGCGGCACGGTGGGGAGGTCCTTCGACTGACACGGCTGACGCTCGCCCCCCTGATACTGCTGTGGATTGTCGTTGCACTGTGGGGCCGTGCCAGCCCGGGCCTGAGCGAAGGGCGTGCGCTGAGATCCTCGCCTCTCCCGCCGGACGGCGCGATGAACGTCCTTCTCCTGATCCTCGACACGGTCCGGGCCCCTAGCATGAGCGTGTACGGATACGACCGACCCACGACACCGAACTTGCAGGCGTTGGCCGAGAGAGCCGTGACGTTCGAGCGCGCCTTCTCGACCGCTCCGTGGACGCTACCGTCTCACGGGAGCCTGTTCACCGGTCGATACCCACACGATCTGTCCGCCGCTTGGCTGGAGCCGCTCGACGACACCCACCCTACGCTGGCAGAGATTCTTTCGGCCCGGGGATACAGGACCGCCGGGTTCGTGGCAAATCGACTGTACGCGGCCGCGGGCAGCGGTCTGAGCCGTGGATTCACTCACTACGACGCCGACATCGTCTCGGTGACCGAAGCCCTGGGCAGCTTCTCTCTGACTCGTTACCTGGCCGAGCGGTCTTGGCTTCGCAAGCTGATCGGGACGCACCAGGTATTGGGCCGCAAGAGCGCCGAGAACATCAACGCCGAATTCCTGTCCTGGCTGTCACGATCATCAGACCGGCCGTTCTTCGCGTTCCTGAACTACTACGATGCTCACGATCCTTACATCCCGCCGCGCCCGTTCCGAGGCCACTTCGGATCACCGGATGCCGACTGCCCGCCCGAACTCTGGTCGCCATCGAGTCTGCGCTCGGCGCAGGCAATCGCGCCATGCGTCGACGCGTACGATGCATCGCTCGCCTACCTGGACGAGCAACTCGGTGTTCTGCTGCGAGAGCTCGAACGACGTGGGCAACTGGCGAACACCCTGGTGATCGTGACGTCAGACCACGGAGAGGAGTTCGCCGAGCACGGGTTGATGAACCACGGCAGAAGCCTCTATCTGCCCTCGCTGCACGTGCCCCTGATCCTGAGCCTCGGTGGTCTTGTTCCGCCCGGCATCCGACCGACCGAACCAGTAAGCATACGCGCCATTCCGACCACGGTCATGGAGTTGATCGGTGAGGATTCGCCGTTTCCCGGAGAACCGCTGTCCAGGTGGTGGCAGGCGAGCGCCGCCGCATCCGCCGGCGTTGCCATCCCTGGGGCGGAGGAGTGGATCGCGGCCGAGACCGGTGCAAAGACCTGGCTCACCTCGCTGAATCCGGTCTCGAAGGGAAACATGCTATCGCTCGTGGCGCGAGGTAGACACTACATCAGGAGCGGGGATGGGTACGAGGAGCTGTTTGACATCGTCGGCGACCCTCTGGAGCAAGAGAATCTGATCGGGGGGACGGAAGGGTCGGAAGACGTGGAATGGTACCGGGCGACGAGCGCTCCTCTTGCCGAGCGCTACGCCGCACGCCGGAGTCCCTGACGGGATCGCATCCGTCGGGCCCCCACCTCGATGTCAGTCTTCCTCGCGATGAACGACGTGGACGCTTCGTTGTGCGGTCGGGAGCAGGAGCACATCCGCAACATTGACGTGATCGGGCGCGTTCACGACGAAGTGCACGACATCCGCCACGTCGTCGGCCGTCAACGGGTCGAATCCCCGGTACACGGACTCCGCCTTCTCCTCGTCTCCGTGGAATCGGACCGAAGAAAACTCCGTGTGCACGAAGCCCGGATTGCGGTCAGGGCTCGAACGGCGAACTTCGAAGCATTGTACACATTGCCTTTCGGGTAGACCTGGTACCCCGCGGTGCTGCCGATATTGACCAGGTGCCCTATGCCTCGCGCGAGCATGGCGGGCAACAGGGCGCGGGTAACGAACAAGAGGCCTTTGACGTTGGTGTCGATCATCCGGTCCCAGTCCTCGAGATCACCCTCCTGTACCGTCGCGAGGCCGGCCGCCAACCCCGCGTTGTTGAGCAGGATATCGGGAACCCAGCCGGTCTCCAGGAGGGCGGCGGCCTCCGCAGCAACGACGTCACGATGTCGTACATCGACCTCGGCGACTCTGACCTCGATCCCGTGCGCGGAAGACGTCGGGCCCAAAGCGCCAGGTTCGCACCCGCGCTGGCGAACCGCCGTGCGCAGGCTGCACCGATCCCCGAGCTCGCTCCCGTGATGAGGACCCGCTTTCCCGCCAGTCGGTTCATGACGTCGTCTCTCGCTCGAATACCAGCTCGCCCTCGACGAAGGTGAGGTCCACGCGAACCCGCTCGATCTCCGGCGGATCGATGGTAAAAATATCATCCGACAACACGACCAGGTCGGCGTAGAAACCCGGTGTGATCCTGCCCAACTCCGACTCGAGATAGCTCGCGTATGCGTTCGCGCTCGTGTATGCGGTCACCGCTTCCTCGACCGAGATCTTCTGCCGCGGTACCCACCCCTGCGGGTTACGGCCATCAGTCGTACGACGCGTGACCGCCGCGTAGATCCCCAGGAGCGGGTCCAGAGGCGCCACGGTCCAGTCGCTCCCGAAGGTCAGGGGAGCCTCGGAGTCCAACAGATCACGGAACGCGTACGTGAGATCGATGCGCTCTGGACCGATGCGGTTGATGGCCCAGCGGCCGTCGTCGATCGCATGGTACGGTTGCATGGACGGAATGACCCTCTGTGTCGCGAAGCGCTCGATGGCGTCGGGTCGCAGGTGCTGCGCGTGCTCGATGCGGAAGCGTCGATCTCGGGGCCCGTTCACGCGTTCGGCCTCGGCGAACGCGTCCAGCAGCCAATCGTTGGCCCGCGTCCCGATCGCGTGCACGATCACATGCATCCCGGCCGCGTCGGCTCGGAGGATGTCCTCGTGCAGTGCGGCCGTGTCCGTGACCATCAACCCGCGCTCACCGGGCGCGTCCTCGTACGGCTCGTAGAACCAGGCCGTGGTCGAGCCGAGCGATCCATCCACGTAGGACTTCAGACCGCCCCAAAACAGACGGTGATCTCCGCGTCCTTCCTCCGCGACGAGATCGCGCATGCGCTCCCACGTAGCCAACGGCACGACCGAATACACACGCACGGGGAGCGACCCCCGCGCCCGCGCGCGACGGTACGTCTCGAACCCTGCCCACGAGCCCATGTCGGTGATAAGCGTCACGCCGCGCTCGACCGCATGTCGGGCCGCAGCGTCGAGTGCCCGATCCAGCTCGTCCTCCGATCGGGGTGGCATGCGGTCGAACACGAACGCCTGCGCGGCATCCTTCAGCACGCCCGTGGCGCGCCCGTCGTGATCGCGGACGACCGTGCCACCGTCGGGATCCAGGGTGGAGGCGGTGATCCCGGCGATCTCGAGGGCCCGAGAGTTGGCGAGACCCATGTGCCCATCGAGCCGCTGGACGAAGACGGGCGTTTCCGCGGTCAGCGAATCGATCCAATCCCGGTGCGGAAGCGCTCCCCCCCAGAGCTCGTGATCCCACTGACCGCCGGTCATCCATGCTCCCGGGTGATCGGACGCGAACCGTCCGATTCGGCGGGCGAACTCCGCAGGTGTGTCGGCGTCACGCAGTTGCACCCCGCTCAGCTCGAATCCGCCGTCCAGGAAATGAGTGTGGTTATCCATGAGTCCGGGGATCACACGACGCCCGTTCAACCCCACGCGCCGCGTGCCGGGCCCGACCCACTCTTCGATGCGTGCGTCCGATCCGACGGCGGCGATCCGTCCGTCACGCACCGCGATCGCGGTCGGCTCGTCCGCGGAATCGCCGTCACCGGAGGTCCACACGCGGCCGCCGGTAAGGACCAGATCCGCCCGTGTGCCAGGCCCAGCGCTCGATGACACTTCGGAGTCCTCCTCTCCGCTTCCGCACGCCGCGGACAACGCACCCGCAACCGCGATCGCCACGAGCGCCCGAATCATCGCTGTGATCCTGCATCGGGCCCCGCGGCCGCCGTTACATCACCCCGAAGCATCCGATCGAAGAAATCGGCCGTCGCGCGGTATGCCGCGAGCCAATTCCGGTGAAGAAGAAAGCTGTGTACCTCGTCCGGGAACACGAGCTGCTCGACGACGACGTTCCGTCGCTCCAAGGCCTCGATGAGATCCACGGACTCGGAGAACGGAACATTCCGGTCGTCGTCCCCGTGGATGAGCAGTACGGGTGAGCGCCAACCGTCGACCGAAGCCATGGGAGATGACTCGAACGCGAGGCGAGCGACCTCCGCCCGTCGCTCCGCCTGGTACGCGGGGACGAAGTTGCGGATCACGACATTCCAGTCGTGCACGCCGTGCAAGTCAACGCCGGCCACGAACAGGTCTGAGTCGCGAGCGAGTCCGAGTGCGGTCAGATAGCCCCCGTAGGAGCCGCCCCACAATCCGATCCGAGTCGGGTCCACATCCGACCGCCGGGCGAGATAGCGTCCGGCCGCCACCACATCTCGGTATTCGCTCGCGCCGCGAGCCCCGTAGTCGAGGGCCTCGCGGAACTCCATCCCGTAACCGATCCCGCTTCGGTAGTTGACGGACAGTACGACGTATCCGCGACTGGCGAGGTACTGGTTCATCGCGTAGGCGTTGTGGTAGTAGCCCCGATAGTGCCACCCGAGGAGCATCTGGCGACGAGAGCCGCCATGAAAGAAGAGGACGGCGGGGCGCCTGTCGCCCGGTGAGAGGTCCGCCGGCGTGAACAGCTGCCCGTGTATCTGTATGCCATCTTCCGCGAGGAACGTCACGGCCTCGGGCGTGACGAGGTGTTGGAGCGGGAAGTCCCCGGGCGATCCCGGATCCAGCCGGCGCCTGCGGCCGTCGGCATGCAGGATTTCCGGATGCGCGGGAGTCCGAGCATCCGAGGCTAGAAACGCGATTGCCGGACCCTCGGCGGCGGCTGCCGGTGACCACTCGATCCCCGATCCCTGTGTGAGCGCCACGGGTGCACCGCGCGCCACGTCGACCGACCACAAGTGTCGTCGATCGATGTCCGCCTCGTTGGACGAGTAGATGAGTCTCTCGCGATCCCGCGAGAGGGTGACGTGCTCGACCTCGAAAGCGCCGGGTGTAAGAAGGCTCGGCTCTCCTCCCGAGGCGGCGACCGTATACAGGTGGGTCCATCCGTCGCGCTCCCAGGGGAACACGATTCGGTCCCCCACCGCCCACCATAGCTGGTCCGCTGCCTCGACCCGGCGGAACGCGCTGCCTGTTCCCTCAGAAGCGCGCCATACCTCCGATCCGTCTCCGGTGGCAACGTCAACCACCCGTATGGACCAGGGGAGGGCGGAGCGGATCGGTGCGAACGGCACCCTGTCACGCTCGTTGAGGATCCGCACGAAGGCCAGACGGCTGCCGTCGGGCGACCAGGTTGGATACCCGTCGCGCGCGAGGGACGGGTCCACGTACCTGACGGCGCTATCGCTCACCGAGAACAGACCGATGAAGCTGTGATCGCCGCGGCTGCTCACGAATGCCAGGTGCTTGCCGTCCGGAGACCAACGCAGCGAACCGGCGCTACCCCGCGTGCGAAGGAGCTGCCGTGGCCCACGCGCCGGTTCATCTTCACCCTCGGCTGCCTCCGCGGCCGGGGGCATGCCGGCTTCCTCCGGCGTCGCATCGGCAGTGATCGACCAGATCTGGCCACGGCGCAGAAACACGAGACGTGAGCCATCCGGAGACGGAATGGGAGAAGAGCCAGGCGTCACGCGTCGCGGCTGACCCGCCTCCGGACCGTCCAGATCGACGACCCAAATGATCCGCTCCGCCCCCTGCGCATCGCTGGTCGGGTTAGGAATCTCCCCACCCCGGTTGGGTGCGCCTCCACGTACGAAGAACAGACGCCGATCGTCTGGCGTGAAGCGGAGGCTCGAGATCTCCTGACCGTCGTCCTCCACGTAGGATGTGAGACGACGGCTTGTATACTCGGGTGGGCGGACGATCCAGATGTTCCGCGCGCCCCCCTCGTTCAGGACCCACGCGAACCCTCCGTTTCCGTGATCGGCTATGAGGCCGGACGGAAACGGCGCCTCCATGATCTGCTCGAGGGAGTACGGGTCCTGCGCAGCCAGACCCCATGCAGGGCCCAGGGCCAGGGCCGCGAGGGTGAGCGTGAAGGAGGCCAGGCGTCTGCCGAAGTGTCGACCGCAGGTCATGCTCGCTCCTTTTCCGTGGGCCGGTGCCAGCAACGGGCTCGAAATAGTAGGCCGGCCGGTCGGCTTCTGACCAGCCGTCCGCGGGTGGTCGCGTTCCGGGGTAGGGGTGGAACGTGGCCGCGTCGCCCGCTAGTGACGACGCAGGAAATAAAAGCAGCGATGGCTCGCGGCTCTCCGATGGAAGCTCTGCACGGTATAGCCTTTCCCGAGGTAATGCAGGAACGCGCGCCGGGTCGAGACCCGCCAGCGCCGGGCGTCCCCCGGGGAGTGGGTCGCCAGCTCACTCGCGTCGCAGGGAATCTCGATCAGCACCGAGCTTGTCTCGGGCAACTCCGGAGCCCCGGACAACCGCTCGCTCGCGTCGGATGGGGCGATGACGGGCGCCTCGACGGCGGCTTCGCTGGTCTGGGTTTGCTCACCCCCGATTGCCCAGAGCGTCCTCTGGCTCGCCAGCTCCCACTGCACGATGAGGCGGTCGGTGTCTCCCATGGAATGAAGCGGACTGCCCGTCTCGCGCCCATACATATTGGGAGCGTAACCCGCGATGTCGACGCCGAGCCGGTTTAGGTTCAGGTGGGCGTTGCGGGCGATGAGAGGGTCGAACGTCCAGAAGACCCTCTCCACGCCGCTCTTCAAGAGCTCTTCCCTTTGAAAGAGCTTGAGCCGACGACCCAGCCCGCCGCCGCGGGCATCCGGGCGTACCGCCAGCATGTGCGACCAGTGGACCGGCACCTCGTCGCGAGTCCCCTGCAAGCTGAACACGAAACCGACCAGTCGCTCATCCTCCGTGAAGGCTCCCGCGACGAGCCCACCGACCTTTTGCGACACGAAGAGCAGCGACCCCGGGACGAACTCCAGGAACGTGTCGCCCCAGGTGGTGCGCTGCAGATCCACACAGGCATCGAATTCCACCAGGCGTTCCAGATGTCTGATGGTGAAGGGGCCCTCAGCCGCGGGCGACGCCGGTCGGTCCGTCATGTGCTCGGGTCGGGGCTGACGGAACGTTGCCGGGTGGCGAGCTCCTCGGTTCGCACCGTGAGGTCTTCGACCCTGTCTACGACCACTTCGACCCCCAACCCCGGGGTGTCGAACGGGACCACCACCAACCCATCCTCGGTCATCGTCCACTCGGGCTCGACGATGTCACGCTCCCAGTAGCGGCGGCTCGGCGACAGATCACCCGGGAGCGTGAAGTTATGCAGGGATGCGAGCGCGACGTTGTGGGCCCGTCCGATACCGCTCTCGAGCATGCCGCCGCACCAGACCGGCAAGCCATGCTCTGCCGCCATATCGTGGATCGCCCGCGCCGCCAGGAATCCACCGACTCGTCCCGGCTTCACGTTGATGATCCGACCGCTGCCCAGGGTGATCATGTCTTCCGCGCTGGCGACGTCCACGATCGACTCGTCGAGGCAGATCGGGGTCTGTAACCGAGTCTGAAGCTCGGCGTGTCGAACCAGGTCGCCCGTGGCGAGAGGCTGCTCGATCATCATGAGCTGGAAGCCATCGAGTTGGCGGAGCTCCTCGGCGTTCGCGAGCGTATAGGCGGCATTCGCGTCGACGGCAAGCCCGTGCTCGGGGCCCAGGGCCTCACGCACGGCAGCCACGTAGTCACGATCCGCTCCGGGGCGAATCTTCAGCTTGACCTTGCGATAGCCTTGTCCGACAGCCTCCGATGCCTTGGCCGCCAGATCGGCAGGCGAATCCTGGATCCCCAGGGAAATACCGACTGGCACTCGCTCGAAGGTTCCGCCGAGGCGATGCGCCAACGACACCCGTTCCAGCTCGGCGGCCATGGACCAGAACCCCATCTCCACCGCGGCCTTCGCCATGGGGTGTCCACGGACGCCGTCCGCCAGCGTTGGCGCCACGGCTTCGGGTCCTGAGAACGGGCGGGCCAGGACCCTGGGACCCAGCCACTCGCGGATCGCCAGCCATGCGGTATCGATCGTCTCGGGAGAGTAGTTGGGATGCTCACCGGCCACACATTCCGCCCACGCGACGGGTCCATCCGGATGGTGGAGCTCGAGGAGCAGAATCCGTCGTTCCTCTACCCAACCAGAGGAAATCTCGAACCGCTCCCGGAGCGGGAGCCGGATCTCGCGCAGCAGGAGGCGGTCGATCCGCAGGGAGGTCATCGCCAGTCATTCCGCGCGAGGTCGTCCGCCGTGGCGGCAATGCGATCGCCACGGATCAATACGGCCATGTCCTCTCGCGGCGGTGGGGCGTCAAGCATATGAGACTTGGTCAAGGACGGATCCGTGGCACCGTTGGAGTGTCTGGATGATCCCGGTTCCTACCGAGCACGCTCACCAACATAACCGCCATAACCGCTCGAGTCCCGTCCGGCGTGCGACCCCAAACCGGATGGTCGAGAGCCCTCGCTGCGTCACGAATCCGGGTGCTCGGGCGTCTATCATCTGGCTGCCCCTCCGAGGTGCCGCTCGGACCAGACCTGGAAGGTGCAATGACAATGCTCGTTCGCCCCCGCCCCTTGCCCGCACGACGGCGGACCTGGCGGCGTGTCCCCTGGATTATCGGCCTCGTACTGGCGGGGGCGTCATGGCTTGGCGCATGCGCTCCGTCGATCCTGGGCACTGATCCCGCCACAGGGTTCGACGTCCTCGTGACGCGCGGGCCGATCCGGCCCGTTGCCACGGAAGGGGAGAACAACTCGAGCCCGGTGGAGGGTGCCCTGGTGCACATCGAGCGCACCGACGCGTCCGGCGATACTCGGATCCGCACGGATGCGGAGGGAAGAGTGATCGCCGCCCTCGTTCCCGGTGAGTATCGGGTCGAGGTTCGTGAGTGTCCGGGGGCCATGTCGCTACCTTCGGCCGTCGCCTCCTCGGTGCAGGCCGGGCATCTGACGATGCTCGAGTTCTCGTGCGATACAGGGATCCGGTAAACGACCCTCGCGCTCTTGCCGAGTCCAGTCCGGGCAGCCCGGGACGAGCTCTAGTCGGCCGTCGGTTACACTCCGCTCGTCAGACCGAGAACTTCCGAAGCCAGCCACCACAGACCCACGAGGAGGATGGCGCCGGGAACGGCGAACCGCAGCCACCCGAACAGGAGCCTCGAGCCCACTCGGCTCGTGAGACCTAACTCCTTCAACGCGGCCGGCCGGCTCACCACCCAGGTCAGCGTTACGACGGCGACCCCTACGCCCAGCGTTTGCATCCCGGAACCGAAGGTCAGGTCCCAGGGGACGAAAATGGCCATGTTCAGCGTCGGAGGTAGCGAGCACAGGAAGACGGTTCCGGCCATGATCCAGATCCCCCTCTCGCGCGGGATCCCTCGTCCGTCCGCCAGTCCGGCCGTCAGCACCTCGAACGCCGCGACATCCGACAGATAAGCGACCCCGAACAGGCTCGCGAAGAACAGGAATCCGAACAGGGCCCCCAACGGCATTTGCGCGAAGGCGAGCGGGAGCGTCTCGAACAACAGCCCGGGTCCGCTCCCCGGCTCCAGACCAAACGCGAATACGGCAGGGAAGATCGCCAGCCCGGCCAGGAGGCCGACTGCCGTATCGCCCACCGCGGTCCACCGCGCGTTGCTTGGGAGTGACACATCGGATGGCAGGTACGAGCCGTAGATGACCATGAAGGTCCCGCCCAGCGACAGCGAGAAGATGGCCTGCCCCAAAGCGGCGACGACCACGCGTCCGTTGATCGCGGCCGGCTCGAATTTCAGGAGGTACCAGTCGAGACCCTCTCCGGCACCGGGCAACGTCAGGGCTCTGAGGATCAGGATGCAGAGCGACACGAAAAGGGCGGGTACCAGGAGCCGGCTGGCGCGTTCGATCCCGGCGCGCAGCCCCAGTCGGATCATGCCCACGCAGCCGAGAATCACGGCTCCCGTACACGCGGCCTGCAGGACGAACGAGCGAGCATCGAACCCGCGCTCGGGTGGCAGGATCGCGGTGGAGAACGACGAGAAACCCGCGCCGCGTGCCAACTCACCGAGTCCGAAGAAGAGCACCCACCCGAGGACGGCCGTGTAATACGCGGCGCCCATCGTCATCACGAAGAAGAAGAACCAGCCTACGGCGCCTCCCAGCGGCAGACCCGCCCGGGCGAACGCTCCGACCGGTCCGCGTCGGGTCTTTCGGCCGAGCGCCCACTCCGCCATGAGCGCGGGGGCGCCGATCACGAACACGAAGGCGATGTAGAGGAGCACGAAGGCGGAACCGCCGAACTCACCCACCATGTACGGGAAGCGCCAGATATTGCCGAGGCCGGCGGCGACTCCGATCATCGTGAAGACGGCACCGAGCCGCGTGGCGAAGCGTGCGCGCTCCGCGCGCGGTGAGTTGGAGGAGGGCATGTGGCGGGCGAGCCCGAGCCTACTCCGGGGGATGCCTCAACGCCCGATCAATCGTCGCGCTCGTACGAGACAATGTTCTCCCACTCGCTCGGGTCAGAACGCGCCACGACGGCTACCACGGGCTCCTCGTCGCTGCTGTTGAACACCTCGTGCGGGACCCCCGGCTCGATGAAAATGAAATCCCCCGCCTCATTCTCGACCGAGTGCTTCAGCCCGGGACCGTACTCGTGCCGTACGCGACCCTGGAGGATGAACAGCATGACGTCAAAGTCCACGTGGATATGTGCGTACGCGACGCCACCCGGGGGGATGGTAGCGACGTTCATGGAGAATTGTGTGGCCGGGACGTTCTTCTCGGACAGGCCCGGCGTGTACCGGATCCCGTTCCACTCGCGCGTGTTCTCCGGGGCTCGAAGGACGTGAATCCCTTCGCCGTACTCGACGGCCGCCCCGAGGTCGAGGCCTTCGTGGCTCATGATTCTTGACTCCCTCCGCGTCCGTGAGGGACGGAACCGCGGGTTCGTGTCCGCGGACGGTTACTTGCATGGCGACGCGCTTCGAAGTTCCCACCGCGTCGAACGGTCCCTATATTGCACCAACGGAGCACTGTTCGGACAGCCGATGGTACGTGGTGATTTGAGGCAGATTGCGGCCACGTTAAAGAAGTCGCTAAAGAGCCCGCCCCGGCGCGACTAGCGGCGGGGCTTCTTTGTTGGAGGAAATGTGACGCAAGATCGCGACAGCCGGGTGCGGGCGCTGCGGGGCGCGTTCGAGAACCGGATCCTGGTGCTCGATGGCGCGATGGGGACCATGATTCAGCGCCTTCGACTCGAAGAGGATGATTACCGGGGCGATCGATTCGGGGATCACCCGACACCGCTGCAGGGCAACCACGACCTCCTGTCTCTCACCCGCCCGGGTGCGATTGCGGATATCCACCGTGGGTATCTGGATGCGGGTGCCGACATCATCGAGACGAACACGTTCAACGCGCAGGCGATCTCGCAGGCCGACTACGGTACCGAATCGGCGGTCGCCGACATGAACCGGGAGGCGGCCAGGATCGCCCGGGCCGCGGCTGACGAGTTTACGGCCCTCGACCCGGCGCGGCCGCGCTTCGTCGCGGGCAGTCTGGGCCCGACGAACAGAACGGCGTCGCTCTCACCCGATGTCGAGAATCCGGGCTTCAGGGCAGTGACCTTCGACGAGCTGGCCGCCGCCTATCGGGAGCAGGGAGAGGCGCTCATCGAAGGCGGGGTCGACCTGCTCCTCGTGGAGACCGTGTTCGACACGCTGAATTGCAAGGCGGCGTTGTTCGGGCTTCTCGAGCTGGTCGAGACCCTCGAAGTCGACGTGCCGCTGTGCGTATCGGGGACGATCACGGATCGAAGCGGCCGTACCCTGTCCGGCCAGACTACTGAAGCGTTCTGGTATTCGATTCGGCACGGGAACCTGTTTAGCGTGGGCCTGAACTGCGCGCTCGGGGCCAGCGACCTGCGCCCGTACGTGGAGGAGTTGTCTCACCTGGCGGATACCCTCGTGAGTTGCCACCCCAACGCGGGCCTGCCCAACGAGTTCGGGGAGTATGACGAGAGCCCCGAAGCGATGGCCGAGGTATTGGGCAGCTTCGCGGATGACGGACTCGTCAACCTCGTCGGCGGTTGCTGCGGGACCACGCTGGAGCACACGCGAGCCCTGGTCGACCGAGTACATGGCCTCGCTCCGCGAGTCACTGCCCGAGCTTCGATGCTACCCTCTCTGAGTGGGCTCGAGCCGCTCGTGATCCGGCCGGACACCCTGTTCGTCAACATCGGGGAGCGGACGAACGTGACGGGCTCGGCGCGCTTCGCCCGGCTCATCCAGGAAGACCGCTTCGAGGACGCGATCGACGTCGCGCGAGACCAGGTAGTGAATGGCGCGCAAATGATTGACGTCAACATGGACGAGGGTCTCCTCGACTCGGTCGCCGCGATGGAGCGCTTCCTGAACCTGATCGGGGCCGAGCCGGACATCGCCCGGGTTCCGGTGGTGGTCGACTCGTCTCGCTGGGAGGTGATCGAGGCGGGTCTCAAATGCTTGCAGGGGAAAGGGGTCGTGAACTCGATCAGCCTGAAGGAGGGCGAGGAGTCGTTCCTGGAGCAGGCGCGGCTGATTCGGCGGTACGGAGCTGCCGTGATCGTGATGGCGTTCGACGAAGACGGGCAAGCCGACACCGAGGATCGGAAGGTGGAGATCTGCCAGCGTGCTTTCGCGCTGCTTACCGAGAAGGTCGGCTTCCCACCCGAAGACATCA
Organism: Gemmatimonadota bacterium; assembly: GCA_039589195.1. Taxonomy (GTDB): domain Bacteria; phylum Gemmatimonadota; class Gemmatimonadetes; order Palauibacterales; family Palauibacteraceae; genus JBDHAC01. The sequence continues at coordinate 117,686 of JBDHHV010000001.1, forward strand.
TCTTCGATCCGAATATCTTCGCCGTAGCGACGGGTATCGAGGTGCACAACGAGTACGGCCATGCCTTTCTGGAGGCCACCCGCCGCATCAAGGAGACACTCCCCGGGGCCTCGGTGAGTGGTGGCGTGAGCAACTTCTCGTTCGCGTTCCGCGGCAACGACGCGGTGCGTGAAGCCATGCACTCCGTATTCCTGTATCACGCGATCCGTGCCGGGCTCGATATGGGCATCGTGAATGCGGGTCGCCTTCCGGTCTACGACGATATCCCTGCCGAGCTTCTCGAGGCCACCGAGGACGTCTTGTTCAACCGTCGTACCGATGCCACCGAGCGCTTGACCGAAATCGCGGGTCGCGTGAGTGGGCGGACGGAGCGCTACGGACCCGATCTCGCCTGGCGGGAGCTAAGCGTTGACGAACGCCTCTCGCACGCACTGGTCGAAGGGATCGTCGACTTCATTGAAGAAGACACCGAGGAGGCGCGGCAGAATTGCGAACGCCCCCTGCACGTGATCGAAGGTCCGCTCATGGGAGGCATGCAGCGCGTCGGAGACCTCTTCGGAAGCGGGAAGATGTTTCTCCCCCAGGTGGTCAAGAGCGCGCGGGTCATGAAGAAGGCCGTGGAGTATCTCGTCCCGTTCCTCGAGGCGGAGCGCGACGGCGAGGGGATCGCCCTCCGTCGAGCCAAGGGCAAGATCCTGCTCGCCACCGTGAAGGGGGACGTGCACGATATCGGGAAGAACATCGTGGGGGTCGTGCTCGGGTGTAACAACTACGAAGTGATCGATCTCGGTGTGATGGTTCCCGCGGATCGAATCCTGTCGACTGCGCGCGAAGAGGGGGCCGACATCATCGGACTGAGCGGCCTCATCACGCCCTCTCTGGATGAGATGGTGCATGTGGCGGCCGAGATGGAGCGTCTGGGGTTCGAGACCCCGCTCCTGATCGGTGGGGCCACTACCTCGCAGAAGCACACCGCCGTGCGGATCGACGAACGATACACGGGACCGACGGTGCACGTTCTGGATGCTTCCCGGTGCGTGGGGGTCGTATCCAGCCTGCTCAGTCCCGAACGTCGCGACCCGTACGCACGCGACGTCGCCGAGGCGTATGCGCAGGTTCGCGTCGAATACGTCGAGCGCGAAGGGAAGCGACGCTTCGTCTCGCTCGATGAGGCGCGAGCCAATCCCTGGACGTGCGACTGGGAGACGTACACGTGTCCACGACCACGTGAAAGTGGGATCACGGTCTTCGAAGACTACCCGATAACGGAGTTGATCGGGTTCATCGACTGGACTCCCTTCTTCTCGGCCTGGGAGTTGCGCGGCCGCTATCCGGCCATCCTGGACGATGCCGTCGTCGGAGACTCCGCCCGCAGGTTGTTCGAGGACGCCCGGGACTTGCTGGAGCGCATCACGAGAGAGCGTCTCCTCACCGCGCGTGCGGTGGTGGGCTTCTTCGCTGCGGCCTCGCGTGGCGACGACGTGGTCCTGTACGAGGATTCCGATCGGAGCCGGACTCTGGCGGTCGTACACCACCTGCGGCAGCAGATGGAACGCCGGCAAGGGCGTCCCAACGTATGTCTGGCGGACTTCGTGGCGCCCATCGACAGCGATGTGGAGGACTGGATCGGAGCGTTCGCCGTGACAGCCGGCATGGGGTTGGAGGAGCTGTGTGCCGCGTTCGAGGCGGATCACGACGACTACCGGAGTATTCTCGCAAAGGCACTGGCTGATCGGCTCGCCGAGGCGCTCGCAGAGCGACTACACCAGCGGGTGCGGACCGAGCTGTGGGGATACGCGCCGGGTGAATCGCTCGGCAACGATGAGTTGATCGCCGAAGCGTACGAGGGAATACGACCGGCTCCGGGTTATCCCGCGTGTCCGGATCACACGCAGAAGCGTGTGCTGTTCGACTTGCTCGGTGTGCGACGCCGAATCGGGGTCGAGCTGACCGAGCAGTTGGCGATGTGGCCGGCTTCCTCGGTGAGCGGTTGGTACTTCTCGCACCCGGACTCGTTCTACTTCGGGGTCGGCAGGATCGATCGGGACCAGATCGTGGACTACGCGTCACGCGCCGGCATCTCGCTTTCCGAGGCCGAGAAATGGCTGTCTTCGAATCTAGCCTATACGCCCGCACCCGAGCCCGTGGCCGGGTCATGAGCGAGCGGCTGCGCGAGCTGATCGGGGATGGATGCGTGCACCTCATGGATGGTGCCATGGGGACCGTGCTTTACACTCGCGGCGTGTTCGTGAATGTCTGTTACGATGAGTTGAACCTTACCCAGCCTGACGTGGTCCTCGGCATACACTCCGACTACGTGCGGGCCGGTGCAGAGCTCATCGAGACGAACACGTTTGGCGCGAATCCCGTGAAGCTGTCCGCCTTCGACCTGGACGGTCGGACCGAAGAGGTGAACGAGGCCGCCGCCCGACTCGCCCGGCGTGCGGCCGGTGAGCGGGCTTGTGTGCTGGGCGCGATCGGTCCGCTGGGGATCCGGATCGAGCCGTGGGGTCCGACCTCTATCGACGAGGCGGTCACGTTCTTCAGCCGGCAGGCGACGGGTCTCGCGGAGGGTGGAGTAGACGGCTTCGTGCTCGAGACGTTCAGCGACATTGAAGAGCTGCACGCCGCGTTGCTGGGTGCGCGTGCGGTCGCGGACCTGCCCGTCTTCGCCCAGATGTCCTTCGGCGAGGCCGGGGAGACGGCCTATGGGGCGACCGTCGAGGCCGTCGCGGAAGCGGCGGAAGAATGGGACGTGGAGGTGTTCGGTCTCAATTGTTCGGTGGGACCGTCGGCGGCGCTCGAGACCGTGGAGCGGATGATGGGGGTCACCTCCCTCCCCATCTCGGCACAGCCCAACGCCGGGCTCCCCCGAGATGTCGGTGACCGGAAGATCTACCTCGCGAGTCCCGAGTACATGGCGCGATACGCCCGCCGGATCGCGGAGGCGGGAGCGAGGTTCGTCGGTGGGTGCTGCGGGACGACCCCTGAGCATACCCGCCACATGGTCGAGTTGCTGGGTGCCGCGCAGAGTCGGACGCCGCGGGTTCGAGTCGACCCGGCCCACGACCCGATGGACCCGAATCGGATCGAGCCTCTCTCGCTCGACGACCGCTCCGCGTTGGGGCGCAAGCTGGCCACCGGAGAGTTCGTGCGTACGGTCGAGCTGACCCCGACTCGGGGCTGGGAGCCGCGCGAGCTCATCGCGCGGACCCGGCATCTTCGAGACGCCGGGGTCGACGCGGTGAACATTGTCGACCCATCAGCCGCCAGCAGTCGCATCGGCTCGTTACCGGCCGCGATCATCGTCGAGCGCGAGGTCGGGGTCGAGACCGTTGTCCACTACACGTGCCGCGACCGAAACATGCTGGGTATGGTGACCGACCTCTTGGGCGCTGCGGCCGCGGGGGTCAGGAATCTCCTCCTGGTGACCGGTGATCCGCCCCGGAGCGGGCCGTACAGCACGACGGGCGTCTACGACATCGACAGCATCGGACTCACCAACGTGGTGCACCAGCTGAACCGTGGGCGGGATCCGGGTGGCTCCGCCATCGGTGCCCCCACATCGTTCGTTATCGGGGTGGCTTGGAACCAGACTTCGATGGACCGTGAAGACGAGTTGCGCCGCTTCGCGTGGAAGGTTCAGGCGGGCGCGGACTTCGCGATCACCCAACCTGTGTTTGATCCCGACCATTTCTTGGAGGCGCTCGCACCGGTCAGGGAGTACGGAATCCCCGTGTTGGCGGGCATCTGGCCCCTGCTTTCTCTACGAAACGCGGAGTTCCTCGCGAACGAGGTGCCGGGGCTGGAGGTGCCACAGTCGGTCGTCGATCGCATGCGCGACGCGGAGGACGGCGGGCGGGAAGCGGCTGAGCGGGAGGGCGTCAAGCTGGCGCGCGAGGTACTCTTGTCGATCGGCGACTCGGTTCAGGGGGTCATGATCAGCGCGCCCCGGAATCGCGTCGAGCGCGCCCTGGCGGTCCTCGAAGGCGACTAGTAAGGGGTGATTTGTCGTATATTGGGTGCATGGAAATCACACAGGCTCAATACGAGCGGATCGAGTCATGTCTTCCACGGCAGCGTGGGAACGTGAGCATCTCTAACCTACAAGTGCTGAACGCAATCCTGTACGTGGCGGAGCACGGCTGCAAGTGGCGGGGTCTTCCGAAGCGGTTCGGTAACTGGCACACGATCTATACGCGGATGAATCGCTGGGCGAAGGCCGGGGTCCTGGACCGTGTGTTTCGAGCGCTTCAAGAGCAGCAGATCATCCGGGTCAAGGTCGAAGCGTTGAAGCTGGACAGCACGATCGTGAAGGTTCACCCGGACGGTACGGGGGCCCTGAAAAAGGGGGCCCCCAGTCCATCGGGAAGTCCCGAGGCGGCTGGACCACCAAGATTCATATGGTTGCCGCAGATGCTCGAACGGTGATCGCCTTCTCCCTGTCTCCGGGCCAAGACCATGACGCGCCGGCAGGCCGCGAGCTGCTGCGGACGCTGGCGCCGCCAGATCCCGGCGTGGGACTCGTCATGGACCGCGCGTACGAAGGGAATCAAACCCGGCAACTGGCCCTGGATCTGGGCTTCACCCCCGTCGTGCCGCCCTTGAAGACCCGCGTGAGTCCGTGGGAGTACGACCAAGCGTTATACCGTCAACGCAACGAGATCGAACGTCTATTCCGGCGCCTCAAGGGCTTCCGCCGGATCTTCTCGCGCTTCGATAAGCTCGACGTCATGTTCACGGCCTTCATCCACTTCGCCTTCATCGTGGACATGCTACTTAGTGTTAACAGGCCCTAGAACAGGCCCTAGTCAGTGGGCCAGACTGTCGGATCCCGCTCCATGAAGTCCTCCGGCTCCACCCCGAGGGCATCCGCCATTCTCGCGTAGTAGTTGAAGAAGCCGATCACCTCGGTGGCCGTGAGGATTTCCTCATCGGTCCAACCGTGACCGCGCAAGTCGTCGATCGTGCGCCGCGTGACGGTGCCCGGCTCGCGCGTCACCTGCACCGCGAAATCCATCAGCGCGCGCGTCTTGGGGTCGAGTGCCGCGTTTCGGTAATCACGCCTGACCTGGGTGGCGAGCTCGTCATCGCCGGTCACGACACGGAGATCCTCCCCGTGAGCTTCCGTTCAGTAGAAGCAGCCCAGCTCGCGTGAGGTGACTGTGGCGAGCATTTCCCGTATCGACCGCGACAGGGATCCGGGACCCAGCATCAGCGTTTTGTACAGGCGAATCGAGGCGTCGAGCACCGGTGCGTTGAGGCTCTGAATGCCTACGATGTTGAACACTCGTCCGGCGCGGGCTATGGCCTGGTCGTACTGGCGCTTGAGGGTGCCGGTCGCTTCTTCGGGAGAGACTGTTCGGATGTAGGGCATATCGCTCGTACCTCCAGGACAGGCTGCAAACCCGGGTTACTCACGCTCCCGCGCAGGACCCGGCCGCTTGCGGAAAGAGTAGACCTGCTTGACCATGGTCGCACCTGGCGGCTTTAGAAGGGTTCGAGAGAGGACGAATGGGGCGTCAATCCGGAGCCGAGCGAACGGGTGGCACGGTCGGCCGTGCTGCGTATTACCGTGGCGCGATCGTGATCGTCGTCGCGGCCGTAGGCGTCCTCGGTTTCTTCGCGCTCCAGACCGACATCTCCGGCCAATTCCATGACGACAGCCTGTATCTGACCGTCGCCAAGTCGCTAGCGGAGGGCGACGGGTATCGGATCGCGAGCGTGCCGACGACCCCGGCGCAGACCAAGTACCCACCCCTCTACCCGTATCTGCTTTCCGGTGTGTGGCGCGCGTCGCCCTCGTTTCCCGACAACCTCCTGTGGCTCAAGCTGACGAGCGTCGCTTTCCTGATGGGGATCACCGCGCTGGGTGGAGCGTTCTATGCGCGGTACACCGGGCGAATGGATCCGGGCGGAGTGGCTTTCTCGCTCCTCCTGGGTGGGAATATGCTCGTGTTCCCGTTTGCCGATTACACGCTGACCGAGTTGCCGTTCTTGCTGCTGTGTCTCGCGGCCTTCGTGATCGCCGACCCCAATCGGTCTCCCGCAGCCGTGTCGGGTCGACAGGCGGCCCTCCTAGCCATCGCCGTGGGCCTGGCGTTCCTGATCCGGCAGGCGGCGATCCCCTTGATCGTGGCGGGCGCGGTGTACTTGACGGTCGGGCGCCGAGCGCGCCCTCTGGCCATGTATCTGGCCCTCGTCGCTCTGGTGGCGGCGCCGTGGGTGATGTTCAAGCTCGCGAACGCCGGAGCGCCCCCCAACCCTCTGTTCGAATACTACTCCGCGTACGAGAAGTCCGTCCCGTTGCTGGCGCTGGATGACCCCGGGTACGCCATGCAGATCGTGCTCGCCAACGTCTGGTATGTGGCCCGAGCACTCGACCTGTCGCTTGTTCTCCCGTACGCGCCGGGACTGCGTCCGTTCGTGTACCCGCTTCTCCTCTGGGGGCTGTATCTCCTCGCTCGTCGCCGTCCACACTTCCTGTTGACCTTCGCCGTCTTCTACCTGACCCTGATCCTCCTGTGGCCGTTCGACCCCGGTCGGTACAGTATGCCGCTCGTGCCGGTGATCCTGCTCTCGTTCATCATGGGCACCGTGGCGGCGTTCGAGCGGCTTCGAACGCTCGTAGAGCAACCGGCACCGCGCTGGGTGCTGCGGAGCCTCGTCCTCCTGCCCCTGCTGGCCATCGTGGTGCTCGATGTAGCGTGGGTAAGGGTCTTCCTCCGCCCGGTGCCCGGAAAGACGAGGGTCGCGTTCTCGGCCTGGCTGGACTATTCCTGGACCGGGTTCGAAGAGACGTTTGACTGGATCCGTGAGCACACCGAGCCGGACGCGTTGTTGGCGAGCGCGTACGACCCCATGTACTACCTGTTCACGGGGCGGCAGGGAGTACGCCCCTGGATTCACCGCCCCGAGACCTACTTCTACCCGCTGGGTGGCGGGGAGCCGCGCATGGGCCCCGCGGGCGAGGTTAGGCAGGCTTTGACGGAGCTCGGGGTCGGATACATGGTGATCGATCCGATCGATGGCTATGTGGAGGGTGACGCGGCGCAGGAGCTCATGGCAGAGATTCTGGCGGGCTACGCCGAGCCGCCGGCGCTCGCGTACATCAGCACCGATGGACTACACCGGGTGTACCGTCTGCCTCGCGAGTAGTCCTCGATCTTGCTGCGTTCCCGGCCCGGACCCATCCTGCATGGATGTCGTGTGATCGGGCCGGGGAGGTGGCACTTGTGGTTTGAGGAGGTCGAGATGAGACGTGTAATTGCGCTCGCAGGAGCCATCGCGGTATCGAGCGTGACGACCCCGGCCGGAGTCGCCGCGCAGGAAGGCGGCGACCTGGCTCAAGTAATCACGTGGGAAGTCGATCCCGGTGACGCGTCGGCATTCGTCGAGGGCATCGAGGGAATCGTCGCGGCCGCCAAGAAGATCGGGCTGTCCTCGGACTATGGCTGGACGTTCTGGCAGGACGACCTCTACCAGTACAAGCTGGTCTTCCCGATTGCGGCCATGTCGTACTTCGACGATCCACAGCAGTGGATGGCCCAGTTCATGGGAACGGAAGCCGAAGCCGACCTGATGGCGGCGTTCGAGAAGCTGAACGGCGTCGACTCCCGGGTGCTCAGCGATGCGGTATTCGAGGAGGTGCTCGACTGGTCGCGCATGATGGATGATATGGGCGAGCAGATGCCGGGGCTCGTGCACATCGATGAGTTCTGGCTCAAGGGAGGCGTCGAGGAGGAGTTCGGCGGGCTCGTGACCGAGCTCTATACGCTGTACGACGAGATCGGCGCTCCGTACTCCACCATTGGACACCGCCCGCGGATCGGCAGCACGGGGCAGATCGTGTTCGTCACGCTCGTCGACTCCCGCGAGAACTACTACGGCGCGAACAGCGCCATGGGCCTTCTGCAGAAGGCCGGCAAGGTGGACGAGTGGAGCGCCCTGGTCGCGCAGTTCAACGGCATGATCACGGCCGGCAAGCATTACGACAGCGACTTCCTTCCCAACATGAGCTACATGGGTCCCGAGATGGGGATGTCGGAAGGAAACTGAGGGGTCCGGCGGAACAGTAGCCCGGCGGAGAGAGGGCCCGCGGTCGACGGTCGCGGGCCTTTTTTATCGGATGAGGAAGCCCTCCCTTAACGGATCAGCCGGATCGATCAGAAATTCGTGCCGGCCGGTCAGGTAGGCGCGACCACCCACTTCCGGCACGATCGCGTCGTGCCCGCCAATGCGAATCGAATCGGTGATCCGGCCCGAGAACCGCGTTCCGATCACGCTCTCGATCCAGATCTCCTCTCCCACCCCGAGCCGGCCCCGCGCGTGGAGGATGGCGAGTCGGGCGCTCACGCCCGTGCCCGTGGGGCTGCGGTCCACTTCCCCGTCCGCGAACACGCACACGTGGCGGCTGTGGTGTGCGACGTCGGAAGGGGGGCCGGTAAAGATGGTGCCGTACAGGAACGCCAGATCCGGTCCGTCCGGGTGTGTGATGTCGGGATCCGCAGCGGCTGCTTCCTTGATGGCTCTACCGGCATGGATCAGCGACTCCACGCTCGAAGGCAGGAGGTCCAGCCCGAGATCACCGGCGTCCACAAAGGCGTAGAAGGCCCCGCCGAAAGCCAGGTCGTACCTGACTTCACCGAGTCCGGGCACGGCCACCGTCTGATCCAGCGCGGCGGCGAACGAGGGCACGTTCAGGAACCGCACCTCGCGCACGCGTCCTCCCTCGATGCGCGCGCGGGTGCGCACGAGACCCGCGGGCGTGTCGATCGCCAGGCTGGTGACCGGCTCCTGCCATGGAAAGCGACCCGTCTCCAGCACGACGGTGCTCACCCCGATGATCCCGTGTCCGCACATCGTGCTGAACCCTTCGTTGTGCAGGAACAGGACGGCGAAATCGGCCTCCGCCGTGACCGGGGGCATGACCAGGCAGCCATACATATCGGCGTGGCCACGCGGCTCCCACATGAGCGCGGATCGGAAACGATCGAGGTGGTCCTGTGCGTAGCGACGGCATTCCAGCACCGTATCGCCGTCGGGCTGCGGAAAGCCGTCCAGGATCACGCGCAGAGGCTCCCCTTCCGCGTGTGCGTCGACGGTCACGAGACGCGCCCAGCCGTCGGGGATCTCCCATGTGCCGCTCGTCGCGCTCATCCAGATCGGTCCTTGATTCCCCGGTATGACTCTCACGCCCCGGTTGCCGTCCATGAGAGCGCATTGACGGAGTCGCGTCGAAGCTCCCATCGTTCGGCGGATTCACGCGGTCCCTCGCCACCCCCCGGGGTGGCGCCGCGGATCCCCGCGGCCCCTTACCCCAGGAGGCACGGATGAAGCCCAGAGCCCTGGCCGCCGAGCTTTTCGGCACCTTCGGTCTCACGTTGGCGGTCTTGATCTCGATCAACAACCCCGACTTCCCGGTCCCCACTGCGGTCATCGCGGGGCTCACGCTGGGACTGTTCGTCTACACGATCGGGTCGATCTCCGGCTGTCACATCAACCCGGCGGTCACCATCGGGCTCGCATCGATCGGGAAGATCGACATCCCCAACGCCGCCGCCTACATCGTGTCACAGTTCGTGGGCGCGGGCATCGCGCTGGCGATCGGGAACGCGATCTTCGCGGCGCCCGCGGAGTTGGTGGCGGGTGGCTCGGTCGGCATCGGGCTAGCCGAGCTGCTGGGCGCTCTGCTGTTCCTGTTCGGGATCGCGGCCGTGGTGCTGGGTCGGGTGCCGGAGGCCATGAGCGGGGTCGTCATCGGAACATCCTTCACGCTCGGCGTGCATTTCGCCGCGCACACGTCCAACGGAGTGGTGAATCCAGCGGTCGCGCTCGGAATCGGGTCGTTCAGCGCCCCCTACATCTGGGGCCCGATCGTGGGCGGCGCGCTGGGGGCCTGGATCTCGTCGATGCTAATGGAGCGCAAGCAAGGCTGAGGACGGTTGGAAAAGAAGAAGCGGCCTGCCGCCAGCCGCGCGGCAGGCCATACGGAAGACGGGCCTCGCGAGGCCCTCAGCCGTCTTCGTTACCAATGTTGGGGACACCTCCCATCAAGTCGGCGGCGGCCGTCCCCGGGATCGGATCGATCTCGTGCCACCCCATGACGATCCCCGGGTGGCCGACCTTGGCGGAATACGCGGTTCCGTCGTCGCAGATCACATACATGCGATCCGCCTTCTCGTGCAGGATGATGCCCACTGGCCTGCGCTTGCTCATCGGTCCTCCCTCGCCCCTGTTCGCTGCCTGGCGCCCCCGTACCTCGCGGCCCATCGCATGAGGTGGTCCGTCAAACGGGCGTTTTCTCGATCTCAGAGCCCCTCGGGCGGGCTCGTATCCCGAGCGATTGTTGCAGGACGCGGGCCAGCGCGCGCTTCTCCCGCGGACTGTCTGGCCGAGAGCCATATGAGGGCGACGGCGACCGTCGCGCCGACGAGGTTGGCTACCAGATCCCAACCCGTGTTCCGATAGCCTCCCACGTTCGTCTCGGGAACCAGCAGCGTGGCGACGAACTCGACCACTTCGTTGAGGGCGCCGAACCCCAGACCACCGGCCGCCGACAGCACCATCAGCCCGAAGCCCGAGGTCGCGTGGCCACCACGACGGGAGATGGCGGCCCGAAGTCCCTGCCAGCACACCCAGGTCGTCATCCCGAACCCATAGGCGTGCACGAGGTGGTCGTACTTGAGCCGGCCGGGGATCAGCCACAGGGTGTAGAGCACGCGGCTGTCGGCGTTGACGGGCCACCCTTCGGGCACGATTAGGAGCCCACCGGCCATGTGCGCGAGCCCCCAAATGCTCAGCCCCCACAATACGCCCGCGCTCAGCCGCACCGACCGGTGCACGGCCCACACGACGCCGATCAGGACGAGCATGATCGCGATGTAGAACAGGAACTCCGCGTTCCCGCGTAGGGTGGCCATGACCAGCGCGAGGGCGAGGTATCCGAAGGTGAATGCGGCAACCGGCCACAGCTTGCCGGATCCGTGCATCTCAGTAGTCACGCGGTCTGCCCGGCAACCGGTTACTGGAACAGCTTCATCAGCTTCGACAACTCGCCGCTCCCCGGGCACAGCTCATCGAAGGGAAGCTCCACCAGTGGCTGCTCGACGGTGTCGAGCATGGAGTGCAGGTCGCTTGCCTCGGGGTCGATATACAGGAGTCCCGTGACCACTTCACCCGCCACGAGCCGCTCGCGCACGTATACGTAGGCTCCCTGGCGATCCGTCGGATCGAAGTCCTCGGCCACTTTGCGGAAGCGGACTATGCTCCCATCGTGCATGCGCACCTGGCGGACCTCGCCCCCTTCGTAGTCTGCCGTGATCTCGTCCGCGGGCGGGACGAAATCGGCCGCGGCGAGCTCGGAATAGTGCAGACGCGTGTACGCGTAGCTCTTGGTGGAACCCTCGTGGTCATTGAAGGTCACGCACGGCGAGATCACGTCCACGAGCGCGAAGCCGGGGTGGGTGATCCCCGCCTTGAGGATCGGGACCAGCTGCTCCTTGTCTCCGGAGAAGCTCCTCGCCACGAAGCTCGCCCCCAGCGTGAGCCCGAGAAGAACCGGGTCGATCGGCGGTTGAGGGTTCGGAACGCCTCGCTTCGAGGTCGAGCCCACGTCGGCGGACGCCGAGAACTGCCCCTTGGTCAGCCCGTAGACCCCGTTGTTCTCGACCAGATACAGGAGGTTCAGATTGCGGCGCACGGCGTGGCACAGCTGCCCCAGCCCGATCGAGAGCGAGTCACCGTCCCCGGAGACGCCGATGTAGACGAGCTCCCGGTTCGCGGCGTTCGCGCCCGTGGCGATTGCCGGCATGCGGCCGTGCACGGAGTTGAACCCGTGCGACTGTCCGAGGAAATACGCCGGTGTCTTTGACGAACACCCGATTCCCGAGAGCTTGGCCGCGCGGTGCGGCGGGATATCCAATTCCCATACCGCCTCGACGAGCGCCGCCGTGATCGAGTCGTGCCCGCACCCGGCGCACAGAGTCGACATCGATCCTTCGTAGTCGCGCTGCGTCAGCCCGAGCGCGTTCTTCTGGAGTCCGGGGTGGACGATCCTGGGCTTGGCGATATAAGTCACGGCGCTACCGGCTCCGGCTCCGATTCCCGGTGTGCCCGAACCCCGTCCAGGACGTGGTGGGCGCTCATGGGATACCCCCCGTAGTAGCGGATGGACGCGAGGCGGCCTTTGCCGATCGGGGTCTCGTTCAGGAGAAGGGACCTGAGCTGCGCATCCCGGTTCTGCTCGATCACGAAGTTCACCTCGTGAGCGGCCAGGAACTCGACGACCTCGCGCGAGAACGGGAACCCGCGAATCCGCATATAGTCGAAGTACTGGCCCTCTGCCTCCAGCACCTCGAGCGCTTCTCGGACCGCCCGGTCGCACGCCCCCACCGTCACGAGCGCCCGCGGTGATTCGGGACGGGTCTCGATCACGGGTGCCGGCACGGCCGCCCCGGCGCTGTCTATCTTTCGGGCCAGCCGGTCCACCACTTCCGTGTAGTCGTCCGCGTCCTCGGTGTAGCGGCCATGCTTCGTGTGCCCGGAACCGCGCGTAAAGTACACGCCTTTGGGGTGCACACCGGGGAGCGTGCGGTACGGGATCCCATCCCCGTCGACGTCCACGTACCGGTAGAATCGGTCGATCTTCTCCAGCTCATCCGCCCCCAGCACCTTCCCTCGATCGGGTACGTACGAGTCGTCCCATTTCAGCTCGGGAATCAGCCAGTCGTTCATCCCGATGTCCAGGTCCGAGACGACGAACACCGGCGTCTGGAAGCGTTCCGCCAGGTCGAACGCCTGCACCGCGTGCTCGAAGCACTCCCCGGGGTCTCCCGGGAAGAGGACGATGTGCTTCGTGTCGCCGTGCGAGGCGTACGCGCAGATCGTAATGTCGCCCTGCTGCGTGCGCGTCGGCATCCCGGTGGATGGCCCCACCCGCTCGACATCGAAGAAAACGGAGGGGATCTCCGCATAGTACGCGAGACCGATGAACTCGCTCATGAGCGAAATCCCCGGACCGCTCGTGGCGGTGAACGCGCGCGCGCCCATCCACGCCGCCCCGAGCACCATGCCGGCGGCCGCGAGCTCGTCCTCGGCCTGGATGATCGCGCCGCGCATCTTGCCCGTCTCGGGATCCAGCCGGAAACGCCTGCAGAACGTCGTGAACGCGTCGACTAACGAAGTAGACGGCGTGATCGGGTACCAGGCGGCGACGGTCGCACCCGCGAAGACGCACCCGAGCGCGGCCGCGGTATTCCCATCCATCAGGACATGGTCGGCCGTCCCGTCCAGCCGCTCGAGGCGAACGGGAAGTGGGTGGTCGAAGTGCTCGGTTGCGTAATCGTAACCGAGCCGGACCGCCTCGAAATTCGAGTCGAGAAGATGCTGTTTGCGTTCCCCGAAAGTCTCCTCGAGGAGGGTCCGGATGAGATCGAGATCGATCTCCAGCAACGCCGCCAGCACCCCCACGTACGCGATGTTCTTCATCAGGATCCGCTCGCGCGCACCCTCGAACGTCTCGACACACATCTTCGCGAGCGGCGCCCCGAGGAACGTGATGTCGTCCCGTTGCACCCTCTCGTCCATCGGCCAGCTCGAATCGTACAGGAGCCAACCGTTCTGCCGGACTTCCCGTATGTCCCTCTCGTACGTGGCCGCGTTCATCGCGACCATGAGATCGAAGGTGGGCGTGCGCGCTGTATGGCCGCGGTGGTTCACCCGGATCTCGTACCAGGTCGGGAGCCCCTGGATGTTCGAGGGGAAGACGTTTTTCCCCGACACCGGGATCCCCATGCGATAGATCGATTGCATGAGGAGCCCGTTAGCGCTCGCCGACCCGGTGCCGTTGACCGTCGCGATCTTCAGCGCGAAGTCGTTGGCCCCGGAGGCGCCGTTTCTGCTCATGCGGTCGCCGCCTCTCGAGCGGGCTCCGAGCGAGTGGCCACAGGAAGTCCCGGGTACGGGTGTCCGGCTTCGTGTCCGGCGTACGGGAGCAACAGGTCGAACTGGCGCATGTCCCACGCAGCCGTCGGGCAACGCTCCGCGCACAGCCCGCAGTGGATGCACAGATCTTCGTCCTTGACCATCACGCGCTTCGTCTGCGGCAGATCCCCCGAGACGAACAGGTCTTGATTCAGGTTCGCGGCTGGTGCGCTGAGCCGTGTCCGCAGATCGGCCACAGGTCCGTTCTCGGTGATCGTGAGGCAGTCGAGCGGGCACACGTCGATACAGGCGTCGCACTCGATGCACAGCGCGTCGGTAAAGTGCGTCTGCACGTCGCAATTGAGGCAGCGCTCGACTTCGCTGAGCGCCTGCTCGATGTCGAACCCCTCTTCCACCTCGATCTCGAGCTTCGAGAGGCGGTGCTCGAGGCGCACGTGACGCATCTTGGCGCGATGGGCGTAGTCGTAGTCGTTCGAGTACGTCCACTCGTGCAGCCCCATCTTGGTGCTCACGAGGGTCATCCCGTGCTCAGGCCGCTTCTCGAGCTCCTCTCCGTGGCAGTAGGCATGGATCGAGATGGCAGCCTGGTGTCCATGCTCCACCGCCCAGATGATGTTCTCGGGGCCCCAGGCCGCGTCGCCGCCGCAGAACACACCGTCGAGCGTCGTCATGAAGGTCGCGCGATCGACGAGCGGCTCCTCCCATTCGTTGAACTCGATCCCGATGTCGCGCTCGATCCACGGGAAGGCGGTCTCCTGTCCGATCGCCAGGATCACCGCGTCTGCCGGCATGAATGTTTGATCGAGCTTCTTCGCCTTGAGCCGTCCGTTCTCATCCTCGTGCCACTCGACAATATCGAAGTTCATCCCCTTGAGGATTCCATTCTCGATCACGAACTCAGAGGGTGAGTGGTTCTCTACGATGTCGATCAGCTCTTCCTCGGCGTCCTCGAGCTCCCAGGGAGAGGCCTTGAAGTAGTCCTTGGACTTCCGGGCCATCACCTTCACGTTCACCCCACCGATCCGCTTCGACGTGCGGCAGCAGTCCATGGCGGTGTTCCCCACTCCGATGACGAGGACCTTCTCCTCGATCGAGTCGACGTGCCCGAACGCGACAGACTCGAGCCAGTCGATCCCGATGTAGATGTGGTCGGAGTCGTAGCGACCCGGGATCTCGAGGTTCTTCCCGCGCGGCGCGCCCGAGCCGATGAAGACCGCGTCGTATCCCTCCTCCAGGAGCGCTTTCATGCTCTCGATGGGGGAGTCGAGGCGCAGATCCACGCCCATGTTGAGGATGTAGTCGATCTCCTCGAACAGGACTTCGGGCGGCAGGCGAAACTGAGGGATGTTCGTCCACATCAAACCGCCGGGACGATCGTTCTTCTCGAAGATCGTGACCTCGTAGCCGAGCGGCATGAGATCGTTCGCGACCGTGAGCGATGCGGGACCGGCACCCACACACGCGATACGCTTCCCGTTCTTCTTCTCGGGAATCTCGGGCAGGCGGTTCGTGATGTCGCCGCGCAGATCCGCGGCCACACGCTTCAACCGGCAGATGGCGACCGGCTCGCCGTCCACGCGTCGTCTTCGGCAGACCGGCTCGCAGGGGCGATCACAGGTGCGTCCGAGGATTCCGGGAAAGACGTTGGACTCCCGGTTCAGCATGTACGCGTCGGAGTAGCGCCCGTGCGCGATCAAGCGGATGTATTCCGGCACGTTCGTGTGCGCCGGACAGCCCCACTGGCAGTCCACGACTTTGTGGAAGTAGTCCGGATTCCAGACGTTTGTGGGTTCCACCGCGACCCCGGTCTTGGTCCGCAAAGCGCCGCCCCGACCGGCCCCGTGCGGTCGCGAAGCGGCGCTCGCTCCGTGCAGGTCGTCGGCGACCTGCCAAACGCTACATCCTACGGAACGCCGTTGCTCGCGGCCAGATTCGGGGTGGTGCTCGAGGGGGGGGACCCGAGTCGACCGTGACCTTACGCCAGAGCGGTCTCCAGCTCGTCCCAAGCTTCGCGCCGCAGGCGCGTGTCGGCTTCGAGGCGGTCCGCAAGCTCCCCCAATCGGGTGGGAGCGGCGACGGCCGCGACGCGGGCTCGCCCGAGCCCCGCCAGCGTCTCGAGAAGTCGCTGGACCAGCGCGTCCCGCGCCCTGCATGCCCGCGATGCGGTATCCAGCCAGCGCAGGTCCGAGTCCTCGGAGGCGGCCCTCTCCTCCAGAACCCGCAGGCTGTCATCCAGCTGCTGGAGGTCGAGCGCGGCGTCGCTCGACAGCCGCAAGAGCTCCGGCAAAGCCTCGGTGAGATCCGCGTCGGCGAGCTCCGACCGGGCCCCGTATAGGCCGGATGCGATTCGGATGATGTCGCGTAACAGGTGACGCGCGGGTCCCTCAGGCAGGCGGGCGAGCGTTTCGCGGACACCGGCCCGAGCCTCGGGCGGGAGCTCCGGCTCCGCCCCGGCGCGAGGCAGCCAGATCGGCGTCTGGACGCGTCGCACCGCGATCAGCGCGAGGAGCGACGCGAACAGCGGCGTAATGGGCAGCATCCGAGGCGCGACGAAGAGCCCGGCCGTGAGGCCGGACACGAGGACGAGGACCACGAGGGCCACGAACGAGAGCGGCAGCCGACTCCAGGCCTGACGGCGCGCCACCCGCTCAGCGGCCACGCCCCGCGTCGCGAGGACACCGACGGTGCGCTCGGCCGCTTCACCGGAGAGCGATACGATCGGGCGCCCTCCCCGGGCGGCGTCACGCACGTCCCCCGGACGGACGGCTCCCCCAAGCGATTCGAGCAGCCACTCCTCGAACCCGAGGCGGTGAACCCGCGCCGCTCCTGCCGGGAGGTAGACGAGCGAATCGGGGCCATCGGCCGCCGCACAGGCGGGGCACGTACCCAGCGCGAGTGGATCGACGGATCCGCACACGTCGCACGCCGCCGGTACGCCCGGATCGATCGGAGGCGACTCCGAGATCGCGTCGCCCGTGGGGTGCGCGGGTGACCCCGGCGTATCCGGGATCGCTCGGAGGGCATCGGCGAGTGCACGCGTAGTCGGAAAGCGGTCTCCGGGTGCGGCCGCGGTGGCGCGGGCGATGATGGCGTCCAGGGCGGCGGGCAGCTCGGGCCGGGCGCCGCGCGGGTGATATCCCTCCTCCCGGGGCACCGGTGGCAGGCTCCGAGAGGCTCGCTCGGGTAGCTCTCCGGACAGGGCGTAGTACAGCGTGAGCCCTAGTGAGTACAGATCCGACCGTGCGTCACCGCGCTCGCCGGCCATGAGCTCGGGCGCCGCGTAGGCGAGCGTCCCGACCAGACCACCCGTCATCGTCACGGTCGTTTGCCCGCCGAATCGAGCCGAGCCGAAGTCCGACAGGTGAGCGTTCCCTTCCCGATCCATGAGCACGTTGCGCGGTTTCACGTCACGGTGCAGGACACCGCCCTCGTGCGCGACACCGAGAGCGTCAGCCAGCTCGAGCCCCAGACGTGCCGCGTCCGCGACTGGCAAAGGTCCCTCATCACGCACACGCTCGAACAGCGTCGATCCGTCCACGTACTCCATGATGAGGAAGCTGCGCCCCTCGTCTTCCAGGTAGTCGTGGAGCGTTACGATGTTGGGGTGATTCAGCTCGCGTCCGCCAACCGCCTCCCGCCGCATGCGCTCACGAGCGACGTGTGCCAGCGCCGGGGGCGGGACAAGCAGCTTGATGGCTACCGCCCCCTCACGCCCGCCGTCTGCCCGGGTGTCGCGTGCCAGATACACGACGGAGTGCCCGCCCCGTCCCAACTCTCGCTCGATCTCGTAGCGTCCGCCCACGAGCGCGCCGGGCTCGAGGTATCCGGCCTCCCGGCCCTCAGGAGAGATCACCGCGCACCCAGCTCCTCGAGGACCGTAATCGCGTTGGTGGTGAAGCCGTCCCCGATGTCGTAATGCTGGAGGAACCGCTCCAGGTAGTCTCTCGCGGCTGCCCCGTCCCCGAGCCCGTAGCGCGCGATCCCGGCATGGTAGAGAGCCATGTAGTGGTTGGGCCAAAACTCGACCACCATCTCCATGATCGGGCCGGCCGACCGGTCGTCGCCCGCGTCCGCGACCGGGTGCGCGACGTTGAACACGATCCCGGCTGCCCTCCACCGATCATCGCCTTCGAGCGAGAGGATGATGTCGCGAGCCGTCTCCACCCTCCCGGCCAGGGCGTAGCAGGCGGCGGTGTACGCCGACCCTTGCATCCCGTCCGGGGCTGGAGTCCACCTGAGACGGGTGTCGACCTCCACGACATTGCAGAACTGCTTGACCTGGAAGAACCAGTCTGCGGCCGCGCCGCGCGCGGTGACGACGGGAACCTCCGGGTGCGTGTGGATCGAGGCGGGCGCGGGCCCGCGGAGCACCATCACCATCGAGAGAGCGACGAAGGCGATGCCTGCCAGATACAGCTTGCGCATCCTGACCACCTTGCAATTCGAGCCTGTGCCGCGCCCGCAAACCGCCGGGCGTAGCCCCACACCGCCTGCGCGTGCGGCCGTCCCGATCTTTGTAGACGCCCGAGCGATCGAGGTTTGCACACCCCGAAGCCCGCCACACCTATGAAATCCTGCTTTCGCACGGCGAGGTTCCCGGATTGATGGGTGCAACTATCGTTCCCTGAAACGGCTGGAATGTGGGTGATGCCTGGTGGGAATCAGTCGCTTGCCCCGGTCTCGGCTTCGCCACGGCCGCGTGACCGGGCGAGCTTCCGCTCCGCCCGTCCCCGCCGCCAGGAACCGAACAACCCCGTACCGAGACCGAGAAGGATCTCATCGATGAACGGCACCATGTCCGGTAAGAAGAGATCAGCGACGAAGACGAGCGCGGTGAGGACGAAGAGACGCGGGAAACGGAGACGCGCGCTGAAGCGGGCGACCAGTGCGGGAATGGTGGCTCGACGCATTCAGCAGCCTCCTAGTACTCCACCCGGTCATCTTTCGAACGCCACGCACCGAATTCGTCTCCGGCGCCCTCGACCTCCAGGTGGTGGATCTCCAGATCGCGTGCCTCGACCGCCCGGGCGAGCTCGTCGTAGATGAACTGGTCGTCGAATCCGGCCGCGGCGGCATCCTCGCGATCGCTGGCGTAGAACACGCGCTCCGGTCGGGCCCAGTACAGTGCCCCCATGCACATGGGACAGGGCTCCGTGCTGCTATACACGTCGCAGCCTCGGAGCTGGAACGAGCCCAGACGCTCGCACGCCTCCCGTATCGCGACGATCTCGGCGTGGGCCGTGGGGTCGTTGCACGAGGTCACGCAGTTCGAGCCGCGAGCGATAATCTCGCCGTCGCTGACGATGACCGCCCCGAAAGGGCCACCGCCTCGTTCGACGCTTTCGGCGGCGAGACGGAGCGCCTCGCGCATGTGGTTCTCGGCCTGTCGATCGGGCATGGCTGACCTGTTATCGCGTTGCCGTCCGGGGGTGCGCGCCACAGAATATGGTGTGCCAGACACCTCGCGGGGAGGAGGGCGGGTTGAAACGGCGAGAAGGACTCTCGAAGCTTTCCGGCCGCGAGCCGTACGTCGACGACCTTCCCCTCGATGACTTCCTGTGGGGCGCCACCGTCAGAAGTCCCGCACCTCGTGGTAGAATCCGCGATATCCGCCTCCCCGACGGGTTCGACTGGTCCGAGTTCGTCATCGTCGATCACCGCGACATCCCGGGGGTGAACTGCGTTTTCCTGATGGAGGAAGATCAGCCCGCGCTCGCGCCCGGGTACGTGCGTCACGTGCATGAACCGGTCCTGCTCCTCGCGCACCCCTCGCGCGCCGAGGTTCGGCGAGCCGCGAGCGCCATCGCGGTCGAGGTCGATTCGGAGCCCGCGATCCTCGACTTCCGCCTTTCTCCCGAGCCCGAGCAGATCCAGTACGCCGACGACAACGTCATCAAGCGGCTCGAGATCTCGAAAGGGGATGTGGAACGGGCCCTGGCCGACGCGCCGATCATCGTCGAGGGCGTGTACGAGACCGGGGAGCAGGAGCACGTCTACCTCGAGAACCAGGGAATGATCGCGAGCATGGAAGACGATGTGCTCGTCATCCGGGGCTCGATGCAGTGCCCGTATTACGTCGTGAAGGCGCTCGGCCCCCTGCTCGGCCGTGGCGAGGACGATCTGAGAGTGATCCAGACGGCGACCGGCGGAGGGTTCGGGGGGAAGGAGGAGTACCCGTCGACGATCGCGGCGCACGCAGCGCTTCTCGCACTGAAGGCGGGCCACCCGGTGAAGCTGGTGTACGACCGTAACGAAGACATGGCCGCCACCACGAAGAGACACCCTTCACGCGTGCGGCACCGCACCGGGGTCGCCGAGGATGGCCGCCTCCTAGCGCAAGAGATCGAGTTCACCCTGGACGCGGGCGCGTACGTGACGCTCTCCCCCGTCGTCCTGAGCCGCGGGATCATCCACGCGGCGGGGCCGTATGCGTGTGACCACGTGCATATCCTCGGGCGCGCCATGTTCACGAACCGGGTGCCGTTCGGGGCGTTCCGCGGCTTCGGGAACCCGCAGGGGTGCTTTGCGATCGAGCGTCACATGGACGTCATCGCCCACAGACTGGGGATGGATCCGGTGCAGCTGCGGCGTGTGAACCTGCTGCGCGACGGCCAGACCACAGCCACCGGACAGGTCGTTCGGGATGGCACGGATCGCGTCGCCGTGATGAGTCGGGCACTCGGTTTGTCCCGCTACCGGGAGAAGCGCGAGGCGCACGCCGAGTATAACGGAGGCCATCCGTACCTTCGCCGCGGCATCGGCCTCGCGACGTTCTATCATGGGGCAGGCTTCACGGGGGCGGGCGAAGTCTATCTCGACTCGAGGGTGCATGTGGCCGGGCTGCCGGACGGACGGATCGAGGTGCGAACGGCGAGCACCGAGATGGGTCAGGGCATGATCACCATCTTCACGCAGCTGGCCGTAGACCGGCTCGGGCTGGCCGCGCGCGACGTGATCGTCGCGGCGCCCGATACGCACCGCGTGCCCGACAGCGGCCCCACCGTGGCCTCTCGGACGGCGATGATCGTGGGACGCCTCGTCGAAAAGGCATGCGATGACCTCCGCCTTAGGGCCGGGCTCCTGGCTACCGCCCGCGGGGATGTCGTGAAGACGGCGATCATCGCGTGGCACCGGGAGCACGCAGGAGAGGAGCTGATCGGCGAAGGGCGTTACGAGCAGCCGCCCGGCATCGCGTGGGACGAGGAGAGCTACCGCGGCGACGCGTACGGCACGTTCGCCTGGGCCGCCCACATAGCGGAAGTGGAGGTGGATCTGCGGACGTACGGGGTGCGCGTGCTTGACTACGTGGCTGTCCAGGAGGTGGGTGCAGTCCTCAACGAGACGCTGGCGCGCGGCCAGATCCAGGGAGGAGTCGCGCAGGGTGTCGGCTGGGCGCTATTCGAGGAGGTCGTGAGCCGGGACGGGGCGATGGAGAACACCCAGCTCACGAACTACATCATTCCCACGAGCGGCGATCTCCCTCCGATCCGGGTGGACTTCCTGGAGAACCCTTACCCGTACGGCGCCCGGGGTGCGAAGGGGATCGGCGAGCTGCCGTTGAACGGGCCCCCACCCGCGGTCGTGAACGCGGTCGTCGACGCGGTCGGGGACGCCTGTGCCGAGGAGCCGACCGCGATCCCACTCACCCCCGAGCGTCTCATGCGCCTGCTGGACGCCGGAGCCGCTGCCCGGGAGTCGACTTCCGCGGGAGCCAGCTGATGAGCGGGGTCGTATGAGCGGACTGGTCGAAGGGCGGCTCGAGATCCACTTCACGCTGAACGGGGAGGAGATCGCGGTCGAGATCGACCTCGCCGAGCGGCTGCTGGACCTCCTCCGGTATCGTCTCGGTCTGCCCGGGACAAAGGAAGGGTGTGCCGAGGGAGAGTGTGGCGCGTGCACCGTCCTTCTCGATGGTACCCCCGTCGATTCCTGTCTCGTCCCGGCGCTCCAGGTGCGCGGCCGGCAGGTGGACACGATCGAGACGGTCGATCCATCGCGACTGGGGCCGTTTCTCGAGACCGGCGCGACGCAATGCGGCGCCTGTACTCCGGGGGTCGTGATGACGGGGGTCTGGGTGCGGGACCACCCCGAGCTGCTCGAGCGGCACACGATCCGCGAGCTGATGGCCGGCAACCTGTGCCGCTGCACTGGCTACGACGGAATCGTCGAAGGGGTCGAGGCGGCGGTGAAGGACGCGGAAGCCAGGAGAGAGTCAGAGGCGCGGCGGCCCCCTAGTGGCCGCGAATGAAGGCCCTCCTCCCTTCCTCGCTGGACGAGGCGCTCGAGCTCCTCGCCGCACACCCCGAGGCGATCCCGCTCGCCGGGGGCACGGACCTCCTGGTCCATTGGCCGCAGCAGCACGATGCGCACGAGCACACCTACCTGGATCTCTCCGGTGTCGCGGAGCTCGTCGCTCACCGGTGGACCGACGAGGCGTTGGTGCTCGGCGCGATGACCACGTACTGGGACGTGATCCAGGACGAACGGACGCCAGCGAGGTTCCCCATGCTGATCGAGGCGGGGAGCCAGGTCGGATCGATCCAGATTCAGGCGCGCGGCACGTGGGCCGGCAACATCGTGAACGCGTCGCCGGCCGCCGATGGGGTCCCGGTGCTCATGGCGTACGACGCGATGCTCGTGCTCCGCGACATCGATGGTGAGGAAGAGATTCCGCTGGCCGACTTCTACTTGGACTACAAAGTGATGCGGCGACGACCCGGGCAGCTCATCACCGAGATCCGCATCCCGCGACGCGCATTCGAATGGCAGCGGTTCGAGAAGGTCGGGCCCCGAGCCGCGCAGGCCATCACCAAGATCGGTCTCGCGATGGCCAAGCGGGCAGACGCCGCGAGCGACTCGTCCACCGTAACTGATTCGTCCGCGGGCGATGAAGGGGTGTGGCGCATCGTCGCCAACAGCGTGGCGCCCACCGTGCGGCGCTGCCGGGCCGTGGAGGCCCTGCTCGAAGCGAAGACCCCCGTCTCCGGGCCCGGCGATCTGCTGCCCGCGATCCGGGAGGACGTGTCACCGATCGATGACATCCGCTCCACCGCCGAGTACCGCGAGACCGTGATGGCGCGGCTTCTGTACTACGACCTGCGCGGCGTATGTCCCTTCTTCTCCTGATGACGCGATGATCGGCGTATGGCTGGAGAACGGCGCGGTCGCGATACGAGACGTACCCGAGCCCGAGGCGAGGGAAGGCGAGGCGCTCATCCGCGTGCTCAAGGCCGGGATCTGCAACACGGACCTCGAGCTGATCCGCGGCTATCGTCGATTTACCGGGATCCTGGGACACGAGTTCGTCGGCGTCGTGGAGGAAGGCCCCGAGTCCTGTTACGGAGCGCGCGTCGTGGGTGAGATCAACGTCACGTGCGGCGTCTGTCCCCAGTGCGAAGCGGGCCGGTCGAGGCACTGCGAGAGCCGGACCGTCCTCGGGATCCAGGGTCGTGATGGAGCCTTCGCAGAGTTCCTCACCCTGCCCGCCGACAATCTCCACGTGGTCCCGGCCGAGGTCACCACCGAAGCGGCCACGTTCACGGAGCCGCTGGCCGCCGCGCTGGAGATCCTCGAGCAGGTGCATGTCGGCGGGTCGGACCGCGTGCTGGTAGTCGGGGATGGAAAGCTGGGGCAGCTCGTGGCCCGGGTCCTGGCGCTCGAGGGGTGTGAGCTGGCGGTGGTCGGTCGCCACCCCTGGAAGCTGTCGCTCCTGGAGCAATCCGGCATCCACACGCTGCCGGAAGCTCACGTCCCGAAGCACACCTGGGATCTGGTCGTCGAGTGCACCGGCCAGCCCGGGGGATTCGAAACCGCGAGGCGCGCGTTGCGGCCGCGAGGAACGCTGGTACTCAAGAGCACCTATGCCGGCGAGCTGAGCCTGGATGCCTCGGCGGTCGTCGTGGATGAGCTCACGATCGTGGGCTCACGTTGCGGACCGTTCGAGCCCGCGCTGCGTCTCCTGGCGGAGGAGCGCGTCACGGTGGAGCCGATGGTCCAGGCTCGCTACCCTTTGAGCGAGGCGGGGTCCGCGCTCGAGCGCGCGGGCGAGCCCGGGGTGCTGAAGGTACTCCTCGAGATGGAGCCCCCTACCTGACCGGGCCGTCGGGGCGCCTTCGGGGTATTGAACAGTCGATATGGCCGGGCAGGAGGTGGAGCCTGGCTCTGGATGCACCACACACCGAGTTCCGACTCCTTCTCAGAGCTGCCCGGCCACCCGCGCCGGGCTTTTCTCCGCCCGCTACCTCCCCTCTCCGGCCGACGTGCGTTACACTCTCGTCATGTCGATCCGGGCGGCCGTCATGACCGAGCCAGAAGCTCCTCTCGAGCTGTGGACGCTGGATGAGCCAGCGCTCGAGCCCGGGGCTGTCCTGCTGGAGACGATCGCCAGCGAGGTGTGCGGCACGGACGTGCACCTGCACCACGGGCGGTTGGCCGGCGTGCCGTACCCGATCATCCCGGGGCACGTGAGCGTCGGTCGGGTTCTCGAGTGTTCGGGAGTGGACCGCGACGCCCTCGGGACGCCGATCGAGCCCGGTGACACGGTGACGTTCTACGACGTGCACGAGGTGTGCTACGCGTGCTACTACTGTCTCGTCGCTCGCCAGCCGAACCGTTGCCCCCATCGTCGCGTGTACGGCATCACGTATTCGGCTCACGAGGGTCCTCTGGGCGGCTGGTCCGAGCGCATCTACCTCAAGCCCGGCGTCAAGATCTTCAAGCTGCCGGAGCCGCTCTCGGCCGACGCGGTCATTGGAGGTGGGTGCGGCTTGTTTACCGGATTCGCGGCGACCGAGCGCTCCGACCTCGAAATGGGAGACACGGTGCTCGTGCAGGGCGCGGGGCCTGTCGGTCTGTCTGCCGCAGCCTTCGCGGCGCTTCGAGGCGCGGAGCGGGTGATCGTGATCGGCGCGCCCGAGGCGCGACTCGAGTTGAGCAGGCGCCTCGGAGCGGACGTGACACTCTCGCTCTCGGACGTCTCTCGCGAGGATCGTTCCAACTCGGTTCGAGAGCTGACGGGCGGGCGGGGCGCCGACGTCGTGATCGAGGCGAGCGGGAATCCCGAAGCGGTCCCGGAGGGATTCGACCTACTGAGGGACGGCGGCACCTACGTCATCGCGGGTCACTACACGGACGTGGGACCCGTGGAGATCAATCCTCACCTCGACATCAACCGGAAGCACGCCGACGTCCGCGGACACTGGGGAACCGACTTCCGTCACGTGGTGCGTGCCCTGCGAATGCTCGCCAGGCACCACGACCGGCTTCCGTTTGCCGATGTCATCGGTGGGCGGTACGGGCTCGACCAGGCAAACGAGGCGCTCGAGGACGTCGCCGCACTGCGTGTAACCAAGGCGATCATCCAGCCCGGCTGAGCTCGGTCCGAGCCCGGCCGCTGCAGGGCGCCTACTTGCTCCCGATGCTCGCCGCGCGCACCCGGATCCCGCCGTCTTCGCCGGGAAGGGTCCACGCAAATAGAATCTCGTTCCCGAGGCGCGCCACACGGGGGAAGCCGCTGGCTCGGGCCTCGCTCGTCTCGGTGACGAGGGCCACCGGGCCCAGACTCCCGTCGGGGCTGACGGATCGAGCCAGGATTCGGGGCTCCTGCTCCGAGGCTTCGAGCCAGACGACGAGAGCCGTGCCGTCCTCCATGAGCTCCGTGTCGACCCGACCCACCGGTGTTCCCTCGTCGATACGGATCGGCGGGCCGAACGTCGCGCCGCCATCTTCGGAGAACGCGACATGCACGCGCGGCTCGCCCCCCGCTCCGGTGAACCATGCGGAAACGACCCGGAGACCCGAGGCCGAGAGTTGCGGCCCGTTGACGGGACACCCCGAGATCTGCCAACCCTCCTCGGCCACGAGCGCCGGCTCGGTCCACACTTCGCCGGTTCCGCGGACGATCCCGATGTCCCGAATCTCCCCCTCGCTCCGGTTCCGGTACGCGGCCACGAGCCCTTCCGACGTCCGGACGAGCGACGTCTGGCAACACTCGCACGTCCGGTCATCCAGGAGCAGCTCCGGCCCCGGCGTCCCGTCGGCAGCGACGGTCGTGAAGCGCAGGGACATGTCACCCCTGGGCTCGTGCTCGGCACCGCCGTCGACCCCGACCGGGGCGTCGGGATCCCGCATGGCGCGTCCATCCAACCACACGACGGCCGCGCCGTCCTCCCAGGGAACCAGCGACACGAACCCATGCTCCGTCGGCGAGTCATCGCGGTGCGCGGGCTTGGGCCCGCTCCACGTGAGGCCACCGTCTCCGGACCACGAGAGCATGGCGTGATACGCGTAGGGGGCGTCCGCTACCCGCTCCAGCCAGTGCGTGACGATGGTGCCATCCGCCAGTTGGACGGCCGAAGGAAAATCGGCCCAGTTGACGAAGAAGCGGTCGCTCTCGCGGATCGAGATCGGCTCGGACCAAGCTCCATCGCGTCGCGTCGCCAACCGGAGCGCGTGCGTTCTGGACCCCGATCGCCCTGTCTCGGAGGGTGGTGGCGCCTCTTCCGGAACCGGTTCGAGCCAGGTGAGGAGCGCGACGCCATCCGCAGTCGCGAACAGGTGCGGCTCTCCGGTACCCGCGGGTCGCCGGAACTCGACGTCGTTCATCTGTAGACCGGGCGAAGTCGTGGCGTCTTCGTCACCCGGCTCGACCGCGCACCCTAGAAACAACACGAGACAACCGAGCATACACGACTTCATGGCAAGTAGATACGATCTCATGAGATTTCCGGGTTGTCGACCCCCCACGCAGTCGGGAGCTACCGCTCCGGCTCCGGTGAGTCGGGGAACTGGACGACCATGTTCGCGAGAGGAAGCTCCTTCTCGTGCCGAACCGGACCGGTTGCACGGGCCCGATTCCAAAGCACTCCGCGGCCGAGCACGTCGAACGCGTCGATGACGTACGGGAGCCCCTCGGAGCCCAGGGGAGAGATCCCATCCGAGACATGGAAGTGAAGGTGCGGGGCCGTGGAGTTTCCCGAGTTCCCGAGAAGACCCAACACGTCACCGCGACGGACCCGATCGCCCACGTGGACGCGTAGGCTGCCCGGCTGCAGGTGCGCGTAGAACGCGTAATGCCCTTCTCCGATCTTGAGGGTCACGTAGTTACCGGCCACGGTCGCCATCGTGATCGGGATCGCACGCGACGTCAGGCCGGGGACGTTCTCGGGAAGCCCATCCTTGACATCGACCACCGTTCCGTCGGCGACGGCGAGCAACTCCGCCCCGTACCCGTGATAGCTCGCGTTGTCGAGCTCATCTCCGCTCCAGGACCGGCCCTCGTCGTTCAGGAGCGCGTAATCGATCGCGAAACGCTGCGCGATCCTCACCCGTCCATCCATGGGGATCAGGGAACGGCGATGGTGCGTGAAGTTGGAAGGCCCGTTCCCGGCGATCCACGGTCCTCCCCGCAAAGGTGGACCGATGACCACAGGGGCGAGGGTTTCCAGCCGAACGGGAGCGATCCGCAGGACACGCTCTTCGATGGGCGCTGCCGCCGGGACCGGAGCGGTAGCCCGAGCGGAATCGGCCGTCGCGCCCGGACGGCGGATCGTGAGGGCGTGCTCCAACTCGAGCTTGCCGTGCGCCACGCCACGCAGATCGAGCCATATCCAAACGACGGCCCTCAAGCCGGGTCCGACTCGTTGCGGCTCCTTCGGGTTATCCCCCAGCCCAGGGCGCAGGAGAGCCTCCCGCAGCCGAGTATCCTCCAGGCGAAGCAGGGGCCGGCCGGGGTCGGAGGGCCCGCCGCCGCCGGCAGGTGTCCGCTGCCTCCCCTCCCCTTTCAAAACGGCCGCGGGAGCAGTCCACACCTCGACACGACGTAAATCGATGGGCGAGTTGGTCAGATTGGTGATGTGAAGCTCGTACGCCGCCCGAAATTGACCGTCCGCGGGGAATGCCAACACGGGTGTGTGAGGGACGTAAAC
>JBDHHV010000002.1:0-65258 GCA_039589195.1 Gemmatimonadota bacterium
CCGGCTCGATCGGCTGCGCCCCCAAACCGCCGCTCGCCACGCACCCCATCAACAGAATGCACGCGGCTGCGACACCCATCGACTTCAAGCACGCCTCCTCAGCTGCTCGAGCGAGAGCAGGAGCTCCTCGAGCACGGCTCGATCCTTCCCCCCGGACTTGAGCTGCCGATCGGCACGCTGAAGGTGACGTAGCGCAGCGCGGATCTCGTCCGCGGTCCAGTTGCGCGCCTGCGCCGCGTAGCTTTTCGCCTTCCATGCGAGGTACCCGCGTCCCGTCTCTCCCAGAGCACGTCGAACCAGGTCGATCCCCCCCTGTACCGCGATCCCGAGAAGCACGTGGTGCTCGACGAGTCCCGAGACAAGCGGCACCCCCCGCTCCGATGTGAGCACGTCATCGAGCGAGCGCAAGGCGCGATCGTAGGTCCGGCCCGCGACCAGATCCAGCCAGGCCCAGCGGTCGATCCTGCGCGTGCTGGGCACGAGCGCACGGATTCGCTCGAGAGACAACGGTTCGCCGGTGGCCGCGGTGGCGAGCTTCGCGAGCTCCGCGTCCAGCAAAGAGAGGTCATCGCCCACGGCAGCCGCGATGGCCTGTGCCGCCTCGCGGGTCAGCTCGAAGCCGTGCTGCTCACGAGCCCGCTCCAGAAGCCAGCCCGGGATCGCCGCCGGCCGGGGCGTGCTCCACTCGAGACACCGGCAGCCCGTCTTCAGCGAGCGATAGAATCCCGCCTTCGACCCCTTGGGAATCGTGGCAGACACGAGCAGCATGAGGTCACCGGGCAGTCGCTCGATGGCATCCAGGAGGACCTTGCGAGCGGCCGTGGACAGTCGTTGCGCTTCCGAGACGGTCACGACCCGCAGATCGGCCATCATGGGTGGCATCGCGAGCGCGGCGGCGAGCTCCTCGGGTGCCGCGTCGTCGCCATGGAACCGATCCAGATTGAAGTCGCGTGTGGAGGGATCCAGGGCCGCGTCGACTAGCTGGCGGGCGGCTTCGTCACGTAGACGGGCAGCGTCACCGTGCAGAAAGTAGGCGCCGGCGAAGGAGCCGCTGCCGAGGAGCTTGGCGAGATTCGATTCCCCCGTCAGAGTCATCCGCGAGCCGAGAGCCGTGCGGTGACCGACCTAGCAGGCCGCTGCAGTTCTCGAGCGCCCGCCTCAGCGGGAGCCGTCGAGCGAGGAGTCCAGCTGCGCGTCCTCGGCCGGCGGCGTGACCGGGGTGACCGGCACCATTGGGCCGAACGGCATGAAGAAGTCCGAGGGTCCATCCAGCGTCGGTTCCAATGGAACGAGGTAGTCGGAGACGGGGAAGTCGAACGGCTTCTCGCGGAACAATGCGGGCATCGGATCCAGCGCCATATCGCCCGCAGTCACCGGGATCTCGACAGCCACTGCGGGGAGCTCGACTTCGACCGACATCCGGGTCGCGAACGGCAGCCACGTCAGAGCGAGGAAACCCACGGAAGCAACGGCAACCAGTGCTGCGCTGCCGAGGTGATGGCCCGATAGCCGTCCGGCGTCGTCGACATGGAACAGGCGGTGCTGGAGGCGCGGCAGAAAGTCCGGCGAAGGATGCAATTCCGGGAGCGACCGGTATTCAGCGACACCCTCACGCAAGACGCGGTGGTAGCGCTGGCACGCCGGACACGCCTCCAGGTGTTCACCGAACGCTGCGCATGTGGCCGGCGATTGCCGGTCATCCGCAAACTCCGAGTAGCCCTGTAGGAACTCCGAACACCGCATGAGACGCCTATCCGTCTTCTCCTCCAAGTCAATCCGGCCCGCGTACTTCCCCCCAACCGACCACGCTCGGAGAGGTCACTCGGACCGGCTCACTATACTCGTTCCTGAGGGCAGGGTTCCGCAAAAGAAGGACCGCCCTCCAGCGGACGGGAAGGTGGATAAAAAAAGGCCGCTCGCGAAGTGGAGCGGCCATGCAGGGATCTGCCTCATCCTCGCCCGAGCCGGCGGCTCACGCGGACCCCGGCTCACTACTCGAGCATGGGGGCGATGATCTGAGCAAACTTGTTCCGCGCGCGATTCAAGCGGGACTTCACGGTGCCCAAGGTCACTCCTGTGATGTCGGAGATCTCCTCGTAGGTCTTGCCCTCCATCTCGCGCAACACGAAGACGACCTTGTGGTGCTCGGGGAGCTCCGCGACGGCCCGCTCCACCTTCTCCCGGAGGTGTCGCTTCCGGAACAGGTCATCGGGCGAATACGAGTTGTCTTCCCACTGGAGCGGCCGATGGTCCGCATCCCAATTCTTCTTGATCGCCTGGAAGAGGACGAGAGGATTCCGCGATCGGTTCCTCAGCTCGTTCTTCGCCAGGTTGCTCGCGATCGTGTAGATCCAGGTCGAGAACTTCTTGGTCGGGTCGAACCTGTGCAGGTGGCGATACACGCGCACGAACGTCTCCTGCACCAGATCTTCACCGCGGTCCCGGTCCCCGATGGTCCGGTAGATGAAGTTGAGCAAGCGCTCCTGGTAGCGATTCACGAGCTCCTGGAAGGCGAACCGCTCGCCGTCGAGGTAGAGGCTGACCAGCTCGGCATCGTCGAGCCCGGCGAGCTGCGAGCGCTCGGGCGCGGGTGGCGACGATCCAGGGTTGGGCCGAGTCTCCATGTGCACTCCTCGTGTAACGGTGGACGGATCCGAGGCCGGCTCGGTATCCGTCGCATTTCCCTACAATCTATGACGCGCGAGCGTCCAGAATCGTCACACCGCGTCCGAAGTCGCCGCGAGGGCGACGTTCGGATCCAGTCTCACGGCACAGAGCAGCGTGCATATCGTCTTCGCGTCGTTGATCTGGCCCGACGCGACCATTTCCAGCGCCTGCTCGAGCTTGAAATCGTGCCGCTCGATAAACTCGCTCTCCTCGTGTCGCATCTCGCCGGGCTCCAGCCCGAGCGCTACGAAGAGGTGAATCACCTCATCGGTAAAGCCGGGAGTCGTATAGACCGTCGTGAGCCGCCTGAGCTCGCGAGCCCTTAGCCCCGCCTCCTCCTCGAGCTCCCGCCTCGCACAGGATTCGGGTGACTCACCCGGATCGAGCTTGCCTGCGGGTACTTCCCAAAGCTCGCCACCTGCGGCGTAGCGAAACTGTCTGAGCAGCACGACGGCCGCGTCATCGCCTCCGGACCACTCCCCGGGGCGATACAGAGGCAGCACGGCTGCAGCCCCGGGGTGGCGGATCATCTCCAGCTCGCCGACGGAGCCATCCGGGAAGCGGACTCGATCGAGCTCGACATCGAAGACCCGGCCGCGGTACACCACCCCACCATCGACGCGGCGCCCGCTGGAACCTTCCAGGTCTACCTCCCGCAACAACTTGACACGCGAACGGTTCCCGGAGCCGCCCGACCATCCCGGCCAGCGTGTCCGCGCTCGCCCCTTCCTTCCGAAGCGGCGAAGGCTGGTTTAAATAACCGAAAATGAACCGAAAGTCAAGACTGGCGCGGGTTTTCGGACGTTTTGGGAGACTGCTGAAGAACCCTGGCGGGTCGCGTTACGGAACGCGACAGCCCCGGATCCACGGCGCCTAGGGTCCGCTCGGAGAGTCCCGCCGCTCGACTTCGCCGAACCGCTCGACCTCGGCCTCCACGGCATCCGCATCGGTGACGGCCAGCAATACGAGCCGATCCTCGCTCAGGTATCTGCGGCAGACGTCCCGGACCTCTTCGGGGGTGATCGCGTCGATCCGCCCTCGGTACGCCTCCCAGTAATCCGCCGGGAGATCGAAGATGAGCTGGCGACTGACCCGACTGGTGACCTGCGCCGGAGTTTCGAAC
Source organism: Gemmatimonadota bacterium (assembly GCA_039589195.1). GTDB lineage: Bacteria > Gemmatimonadota > Gemmatimonadetes > Palauibacterales > Palauibacteraceae > JBDHAC01. The sequence goes on from JBDHHV010000002.1 coordinate 3,791, forward strand.
TGAAGCGGGAGCGAGAGGGTGAGGGCGTGCTTGGCGAGCAGTAGCTCCTCCTCGCCCGGCGGCTCCTCCCGCATCCGGGCGATCTCGGCCAGCGTCTCCTCGAGCGCCGGTCCTGTGGCGGCGGTCTCCACCGCCGTCTTGGTGACGAAGGGTCCCGCGCCACGCCGGAAGCGAAAGAAGCTGCGCGCGCCGTACGTCCAGCCCTTGTCCTCGCGCAGGTTCATGTTGATGCGCGAGTTGAACAGGCCTCCCAGGATCGCGTTCGCGACGATGATCGCGTAATGGTCTTCCGTGCCGTGCGGGACCCCGACGGTGCCCACCCGCAGCTCGGACTGCGGACTGCCGGGGCGATCGATCAGGATCATCGCGGCCCGAGTCGCCGGGGACGCTGGAACCGAGGGCGCCGGTTCGCGCTCGCACGACCCCGTCCAACCGCCGAAGTGCCGCCCGAGGCTCTCCGTGAGGGTATGCACGCTCACGTCGCCGCAGGCCAGCAACAGGGCTCCGTCCGGCGCGTACCGGCGCGAGTGAAAGTCGCGCACCATTTCATCGTCGACCCGCCGAATCGAAGCATCGGTCCCGCGAATCGGCCGCCCGTACAGCCCGTCCGCGTAGATCGCCGAAATGAGAGCGTGGTCGGCCACGATGGCGGGCTCATCGAGCTCCCGCGAGATCTCGTCCAATCGCTCGCTCCGCAGTCGCTCGAACTCTTCCCCGTCGAAGCGCGCGTCCCGGGTCACGGCCGCGAGGAACTCGACCGCCTCGTCGAGCACGTCGCTCAACAGGTGCGTCGAGAGAACCGCGACGTCGTAGCTGACCGACACCTCGAATCCGGCGCCCAGGCGGTCCAGCCAGCGCGCCATCGCGACTGCGTCGCGAGACCCCGCCCCCTCCGTCAGCAAGCGTCCGGTCAGCTCGGCGAGTCCCGCCGCGCCGGACGGCTCGGCCGCGGCACCCGCCTCGAGCACGAGCCGCAGCGACACTTCGGGCAACTCGTCCCTGGCCGCCAGGCGGGCGTTCAGGCCACCCGGCGCCTGGACCGGCCGAAACGCCGGGAGCCGCAGGGGCCGCGGCTCGCCCGACTCCGGTCGCCGCGCTCGATCGGGTCCGACGTCCGCGGGACTCACGAGCCGTCTGCTACCTGATCCGTACCGGCCCGCGGCACGACGTGAACCGCCGTCAGGCGGTCGGACCGGAGGATCTCGTCGGCAAGCCCGGTCACGGCCTCTCCGGTCAGGCTCGCGTATCGGCCGAACACGCTGTTCACGTACCCGGGGTCGTCGCGTAGCGTGACGGCGTGCGCGAACGCGTCGGCGCGGCCACCCACCGCGTTCAACTGCCCCACCAATGACCGGCGGGCCCGGTTGAGGGCGCCTTCCATCTCCTCCGCGCGGATGCTACCGGACCGGAGGTCCCGGATCACGTCGCGAGCCGCCGTCTCGAGGGCCTCGGCCGTCACCCCGGGGCGAGCCGTCGCGACGACGAAGAACATCCCGACCTTCTCCGTGGGCCACGTAAACGCGTGCACCTCCGCCGCAACCTGTTGCTCGTACACGAGGGCGTTGTGGAGTCGGGAGGACTTTCCGTCTCCGAGCAGGAACGTGAGGACGTCGGCCGCTTCGAAGCCCGGGTCGTCGAAAGGTGGCGAGTGGAACATCAAGTACACCCGCGGGACCTGGACCTGGTCGTCGATCGTGGCGCGCCGCTCTCCTCTGTCCAGGGCCGAGGGGACACTCACGCGGTCGGGGACCGGACGCGGCGGGATGTCGGCGAACCAATGCTCGACCCGACCCAACGCCGCCGCAGGCTCGATGTCGCCCGCCAGTACCAGCACGGCGTTGTTGGGCCCGTAGTGCCGATCGAAGAACCCGTGCACATCCTCGAGAGAGGCTTCTTCCAGATCGGGCATGTATCCGATCGTCGGGTGCCGATACGGGTGCCGCTCGGGATAGGCGCTCTCGAGGACCGTCTCGAACGCGAGTCCGTACGGCCGGTTCTCGTAGGATTGCCGGCGCTCGTTCTTCACCACCTCTCGTTGGTTGTCCAGCTTCTCCTGTGTGATGCCGGCGCGGAAGAACCCCATCCGGTCCGACTCCAGCCACAGAGCCAGGTCCAGCTCGTTCGAGGGCAAGGTCTCGTAGTAGTTGGTCCGGTCGAACCAGGTGGAGCCGTTGAGGGTTCCGCCGGCGTCCTGGATGTGCTTGAAGTGGCCTTCCCGTGGCACGTGCTCGGAACCCTGGAAGAGCAGGTGCTCGAACAGATGGGCAAACCCCGTGAGCCCGGCACGCTCGTCTTTGGAGCCCACGTGATACATGACGTGCACCGCCACGATCGGGGTCGATCGATCCTGGTGCAGGATGACGCGCATCCCGTTGTCGAGCCTATGGTCCTCGAACGGAAACCCGACCGGGGCTCCGTTTGGGTCGATATTCGCCATGCCACGTATCGCTCAAGGGTCGACTGCGGCCGCGCCAGGCCCGGCGAGCCGGGGGTCGGGGCGCGAATGTACACGGGCGGTGGTCGAGGCAAAAGGAGGGACGGCGGTCCGGTCGGACCGCCGGGTCGCCCGGCGGCCGCAGGCCGCGAAAGAGCGGAGGGGAGTAAGCCGGGTTCTGTTACGAAGGATCGACACGAGGACGCCCTTCGTGAGGTCATCTGTCTGCGACGCTCGGTTACCCGAGGTCTCTAGCGGCCTACCCGGAGCTCGAGCGTGACGGGCCGCCACATCGCTCCTGCTTGGCCTTGCTCCCGACGGGGTTTACCGTGCCGCCCCCTGTTACCAGTGGACGCGGTGGGCTCTTACCCCACCCTTTCACCCTTGCCTGTGCGGACCTCGGTCGCCCGAGATCCGCCATCGGCGGTCTGCTCTCTGTGGCACTTTCCGTCGCCTCGCGACGCCCGGGCGTTACCCGGCGCCGTGCCCTGTGGAGCCCGGACTTTCCTCGAGCGGCGTGCCCGGGGGCACCCACCCGCGACCTCATCTCCCTCCGCTCTGACGCGGTCGAGTTATTCGTGCGGCTACCCTGACCTACCCGGGCCCCGTCGAGGAGGTTTCAGCACCGAGCGTGACGCCCCTGCAGGTGGCATGTCCCGCCGCTCGCCGGAATATTGGGACATGCTGCGCGCCATGCTGATGATCGCCTTCCTCCTGTCAGGCGCCGCCGGGCTCATCTACGAGCTCGCGTGGAGCCGGTACCTCGCCCTGTTCGTTGGCCACAGCGCCGAGGCACAGGTTCTCGTCATCGCCATGTTCCTGGGGGGCATGTCGATCGGCGCCCTCGCGGTGGGAGAGAGGTCGCGCCGCCTCGAGCGCCCGCTGTTTTGGTACGCGATCGCGGAGGGCTTGCTCGGCGCGTTCGGGCTCGCCTTCCACTTCCTGTTCGATCTCGTCACACGGGCAGCCTACACGTCCGTGTTTCCCGCCCTGGGCGGGCCGGTGGCGATCTCGATCGTCAAATGGCTGCTGGCGGGCCTGCTGATCTTCGTGCCGTCGATCGTCCTCGGCACGACCTTCCCGTTGATCGCCGCCGCCATCCTCCGCCGCTTCCGGGAGCGCCCGGGCGGAACGATCGCAACGCTGTATTTCGTGAACAGCCTCGGGGGAGCGATCGCGATCCTGGTCGCCGGATTCGTGCTGATCGGGCTGGCCGGGCTGCGCGGGACGCTCGCCACGGCGGCCGCTCTGAACTTCGCCGCGGCGGCGCTGGCGGCGTGGATCGCGGCCAGACACGCCGAGGGCGGGGCCACGGCGGCGCTCGAGCCCGCGCGAGCGACGGCGACGGTGGCTGCTGCCGAGGGCGCCGCGGGGGCGGTTCGCGCCGCGTCGACCGAGGTGCGGAGACGCCTGTGGACCGTGCTCCTGGGCGTAAGCGCCCTCACGGCGGTGGCGTCGTTCGTGTACGAGATCGGTTGGATCCGCATGCTCTCCCTCGTCATGGGGAGCGCCACGCACTCCTTCGAGCTCATGCTCTCTGCGTTCATCCTGGGGCTGGCGCTCGGTGCGCTCGCCATCCGGACGGCCGCGGATCGCGCGACCCGGCCGGTGGCGCTCCTGGGAGGCATCCAGTGGCTGATGGGGCTGTTCGCGCTCGCCACGCTTCCGGTGTACGCCGCCTCGTTCGGTTGGCTCGCAGATCTGATGTCGGGGGTGAGCGCCGACGACGCGGGGTACAGGCTCTTCAACCTGGGGCGGTACGGCGTGGCGCTCGCCGTCATGCTCCCTTCGACCGTCCTGGCCGGCATGACGCTGCCGTTGATCACCAACACGTTGCTCCGCGTCGGATCGGGCGAGCGGGCCATCGGCTGGGTGTACGCGTGCAACACCGCCGGGGCGATCGTGGGTGTCATGCTGGCCGGGCTGGTCCTGCTGCCGTGGCTCGGGCTCAAGGGCATGCTGGTGTGGGGCGCGGGGCTCGACATGGCGCTCGGGGTGGGCCTGCTGGCCCTGAGCCGGAGGGGATCTGATCTCGATGCGGTCGCGGGCGAGCGGGTCGGGGCGCTCCGCCGGGTGCCCGCCTGGGCAGCCCCGGCAACCGGGATCGCGGCGCTCGGCATCTCGCTCGCGGTCGTCTTCGGGATCCGTTTCGATCGCGCGCTCCTGACCAGCGGCGTGTTCCGGTACGGGCGGGTGGACCCGGCCAGCCACTCGGTCATGTACTACGCCGACGGGCGAACAGCCACGGTCGGTGTGCACATCACCGGCAGCGATACCCTGATCGTGCTCACGTCGAACGGGAAGCCGGACGCGTCGCTCACCGCGAGGTGGGTGCGCGCTGCGAGCGAGCCCGTGGACCCGCTGCCCATCCGGCAGCAGGACGAGTCGACCCAAATGCTGAGCGCGCTCGTGACGCTCGCCCACGCGCCGGACGCGAGAACCGGCGCCGTGATCGGGCACGGGTCGGGGATGTCGGGGCATTTCCTCCTCTCCGACCCCGGCCTCGAGGCGCTCACCACGATCGAGATCGAGCCTCGAGTGATCGACGCCTCCTACGTCTACTATCCCGCGAACCGCCGTGTCTTCGATGACGCCCGCTCGCGAATGGTGATCGCCGACGCGAAGTCCTTCTTCGCCCACCGGGGAGAGCGATACGACCTGATCCTGTCGGAGCCTTCCAACCCGTGGGTCTCGGGGACGGCGAGCCTGTTCAGCCTCGAGTTCTACGACCAGATCCGATCCTACCTGGCCCCCGACGGCGTGTTCGGGCAGTGGTTTCACCTGTACGAGAGCGATGATGACCTCGTTCTCAGTGTCCTCTCCGCGTTGCACCGCGGCTTCGCGGACTACAGGGCGTACCTGGTCGGTGACACCGACCTGATGATCGTGGCCACGCCGGAGGGCACGCTGCGCGAGCCCGATTGGGACCTTCTGCTGCGATCCGACCTGCGCCAGGAGCTCTCCCACGTGCTCCCGATTCTCCCCGACCACCTCGACGGCCTCCGCGTGTTCGGGAGGCGGGAGCTCGCGCCGCTGACCGAGACCTGGGAATCGCCGAACTCGGACTACCGCCCGATCCTCGACCTGAGCGCGGAGCGCGCACGGTTTCTCGATTCGATCGCGGACGGGGCCTACGGCATGGCGAAAGACCGGTTTCGCATCGCCGCGGCACTCGGCGGCTGGCGTATGGCGCCCGCCCGATCGCCGGGGCTGCCGATCCCCGGGCTCGCGCCGCTCAGGGGGCGCGCGATTGCGGTCGAGATCCGCCGGGGGTTGAGCGATCCCGACGCCGAGGCGGCGGGTTTCGCCAGGGTCCAGGTGCGAACGACGCGACTCGGGTTCGGGCGGCTGCTCGACGCGCCGTCGGATCCGGCGGACACCGGGGCATGGGCGGGATGGGTCGCCGACTTCCTCCGAATCGAGGGAGCACTGCACGCCGGAACCGCCGGGTTCGTGGATGAGGTGTTCTACGGGGCTGTCGGCGCGATCCTGGCGCGCTCCCACCCACCGCCGGAGGTGCAGGCGACGGTCGACTTCATGCACGGGCTGGCCGGTTGGCAATTCGATGAGGCCGCTCGCGCAGCCCGGGTCCTGATGCGAGTCCTCGGTTCCGGGCCCGAGGTCGAGGACGGTGAGATTCCGACCAGCGCCACGATGTTGGCGCCCCTCGACCGAGGCCTGCTACTGGACGGGGCCGTCGTCGCCTTTCTGGTCACGGGAGAGCCCGGGCTGGCCGCAGAGACGCTCGATCGGCTGGCGGACGGGACGGGTCGGCCACCGAACGATCTCAGGCTACGGCTCCTGCGCGCCCACATCGCGGAGACCCTGGCGGCTCGCTGAGCCATCGAGTAGCACCGTTTGGGGCACTTCGACCCGGTGCGGGGTAGCAGTCACCTCGGCGTCGGTTCCCGCCCGCAGGCAACGTCGACGGTGGGCCGGCTGTCGGAAGGTCAAGTGCGGTACTATCTTTCGAGCCTGAGCACCCGGTTGTGGGAGGCGCGTGGGGCTATCGCCGCGCGATATCGGTCCGACTCCTGCATGATCGGCTCATGGCGGCCCCGGTGCGGGGGGGTAAGGGGGCCAAGTTTCGAAGCGGAGGTGAGTACCACGTAGCTACACCTGGTATGCGATTCTACACTAACACTGACAACCGTTCATTCAGACGGTTCCTGCCGCTCCTGCTCCTGGGGATCCCCGTCCAAGGGGTTTCCCAGTCACCGGGTTTTCACGCTCCGGATAGGGATTACTACGTCTACGTAGCGGCCGAGTCCGAGGATCGCGTCGACCTGGTGCGGTACGGGCCCGCGGGTGCCACACTTGTCGATTCCATCCCGGTCGGTCGATATCCCACGGAGATCGATGGTCCACACGGTCTGGCGATGGGGCCGGACGGCGATCGTTGGTACGTGACGTTCGCGCACGGGAACCCATTCGGGGTCGTGGTCGCGTACTCCACCTCGAACAATCGACCCGCCGGCAAGGCCGATCTGGGCCTGTTCCCGGCCACCATGCAGGTGACGCCGGCCGGCCTGCTCTTCGCCGTGAACTTCAATCTCCACGGCGACCCGTTGCCCAGCAGCGTGTCGGTCGTCGACGTGGCTTCGATGACGGAGATCGCCCGCATCCCCACGTGCGCCCGGCCGCACGGCTCTCGCCTCACCGCGGATGCGGCGCGGCACTACTCCGTGTGCGTGTTCGACGAACAGCTCGTGGAGCTGGACGCGCATCGCCTCCAGGTCTCGCGACGAATGCACCTGCTGCCGGGACGCGAGCGGGTGCTGCCGCCCGAAGGCACATCCGAGGCCCCGGGTATGAACGGCGCCGATGGCCCGCGGTGCTCTCCCACGTGGGCACACCCGAGCCCGGACGGTGGGCGCGTCTACGTGGCGTGCAACAAGAACGCGGAGGTGCTCGAGGTCGACACCGAGAGCTGGAGCGTGCTGCGTCGCTTCAGCACCGGACCCGGGCCCTACAACCTGGACATCACTCCCGATGGCCAGCACCTCGTGGTCACGTACAAGGGTGGGCAGGCGACCGGGATCTGGCGGTTGGCGGATGGAACCGAGGTGGCACGCGTGGGGAACACGCGCCGTCTGCCACACGGGATCGCGATCTCGCCCGACTCGCGCTACGCCTTCGTCTCCGTGGAGGGTGTGGGTGGCGAGCCCGGCACGGTCGACATCATCGATATCGCCGCGGGTAACCTGGCCGCGAGCGTGGATGTCGGTAAGCAGGCGGGCGGGATCATCTTTTGGAAGGCGGACCCATCATGAGGGCGCGCGCCATCTTGATCGGGTGCGCTGCGATCGCTCTCGCCGCGTGCGGGGAGACGGGAAGCACCCAGCCCGCTTCCCCACCGACCCTGCTCGTCGCGCTCTCCCCGGCGGTGGACACCGTCGTTACGGGCGACCTGACCGATCCTCCCATCTCGGTCCGTGTGGAGGACGCGCTCGGGGCGCCGGTGGAGGGGATCCCGGTCCGTTTCGTTCTCTCCGAGGGGGAGGGCGAGCTCTTCCCGAACCTGGCCGTCTCCGGTCAGGACGGGGTCGCCGAGGCCGCGTTCCAGGCGGCCGGGACACCGGGGTCGATTCAGATCCAGGTCGATATCCCGAGCGCCGCCAACGTGGCAGCGCTCGATTTCGAGGTCCTGGCGATGGCCGCGGATTCGGTGGAGCTGCGGCTCGTCGAGGGAAACGACCAGCGAGCCGAGGTCGGCAGTCAGCTCCCGATCCCGTTTGTCGTGCAAGCGTTGTCGGGCGGCGGGGCCCCGGCGGGCGGCATCGCGCTCGCGTGGCGTATTAGCGGTGGCCCGGGCCAATCCGCGATCCTGACGGCGGACACGACGCTCACCGATTCGAGCGGGCGCGGACAGGTGCTGCTCACCCTCGGTCGCGAGGCGAGAGAATACCGGGTCGAGGCATTCGCGACTCGTGGCGTACTCTCGGACACGATCCGCTTTACGGCCGTCGCGTCGACGGACTTCGTGGGCACGGTGCGGCTCGACTCGGTGGCGAGCGTGCCGCTCGTCGCTGGTGATGAGGCGCTCCTCTTCGGGCGCGGGTTCAGCCCGATCCCCTCCGAAAACGACATCCGGATCGAGGGTGAATCGGCGGAGGTCCTCGAGGCATCGGGTACCTCGCTGCGCATCGTCGTACCCGGGTTCCAGGACCAATGCTGGCCCGCCCGCGATGTCGGGGTGCGAGTGCTGGTCGCGGGAGACCCGAGCAACGGAGAGATGATCACTCTCCAGCCGATCCAACCCCCCCTCGACCTGGCCGTTGGCGAGGTGCGCACGGTGCGCGGGCCGGCCGACGTCGCGTGCCTCCAGTTCCCGTCCTCGTCGGCGCCGCGGGAATACCGGGTCGCCATCGGGAGCGCGGGACGGACACCGGCGAGCACGAGCATGAAGCTGGTCGGTCGATCCTCGACCGAGCTCTCGGCTCGTGGCGTCGCGACGTCCCTGGCGCGACGCGACATCGACGCTACGCTCGCCGACGGCGTGCGCGGCCGATTGCGGCCGGACGCACGGCTTCGGTCCAGCGCGTTGGAGGACCTGGTCCGGCGGCGCGTCGTCCCCGCCTCGCTGACGACGGCCACCTTCGGAGGCGTCGCCCCGGCAAGCGGGGATACGCTGCGATTCTTCTTCGCCGCGCAACCCGACCTGACCGCGTCCTGCGAGGACACTACCCGCGTGACGCAGGCCATCGTGCGCGAGGTCAGACGGCATGTCGTGCTCGCCGAGGATGCTCGTGCGCCGGCGGACGGATTCACCCGGGAGGACTTGACCTTCCTCGCCGATGAGCTCGACGGGGTCGGTATCCCGACCGACACGGCCTACTTCGGCGGTTTCGCCGACCTCGATGCGAACGACCGCATCATCGTGTTGCTGACACCGGAGGTGAACCGGCTCTCTTCACCGGGTGATGGGGGAATCGGTGGGTTCTTCCTGCCGCTCGACCTGGCGGCTTCGGGGCGCGGAGGCGGCGACGCCCGACCGCAGGGGGAGGTGTGCGCAGCCAGCAATGAGGGCGAGATCGTCTACGTAGCGGTACCCGACCCGGAGGCCGAATTCGGGATCACGCTGAATCGCGAGCAGGCGCTGGCGAACGTCCGCGGTACGGTCGCGCACGAGCTCCAACATCTCATCAACGCGGAGCGACGCGTCTTCGCCGCCGGGGGCGGGTTCGGAGCGACCGAGGATGTGTGGCTCGACGAGGCCCTGTCCGCGATCGCCGAGGAGGTCGTGGGCCTCCGGGCGCTGGAGCTGGGGGAGCGTGGCGATTACACGTTCGATCAGGTGACACCGACCCGAGAGGCCTCAGACATCTTCGACGCGTACCAGCTGAACAACTTCTTCAATCTGAGCCTGTTCTTGTCCGATCCGGCCGTTGCCCCGACGCTGGCGAGCGTGGATCCGGGCGGCGTCGAGGGACGCCAGATGCGCGGGTTCGGTTGGCTCATGCTCCGGTGGCTCGGGGATCAGGCCGGTGGCGATCCGGGCGCGCTTTTCCGATCTCTGGCGGCGGGCGGCCGGAATCGCGACCGCGGCATCCAGAACGTCGAGCGGGCCACGGGTCGTGACTGGGAGGACCTGCTCGCGGACTTCTCAGCGTCGATCGCGGCGGATGACGCGGGCGTGGATGAGCTCGGAGATCGGTATCGGATCCTCACGTGGCAGTTCCGCGACGTGTTCTCGGCTCTCAGCCAGAATCCCGCCGCGCGCTCGAGCTTCCCCGTGCCCTTCCCGCTGTCCGCCACGGCCCTCGGGTTTGAAACCACAGCCCTCGAGTTTCACGTAGGGGCTTCGACGGTGCGATACTTCGCGCTCGTGTCGGGGCTCGACTCGCCGGCCCTGGCGCTGAGCCTCACGAGACCGAACGGGAACACCCTGAACCAGGCGGTACGGCCACAGGTCACGGTGGTGAGGACCCGCTAACCCGTCGTGCGGACCCGACAATCCAGAGGAATACAAGAGGATGATCCAACGCTACAGCCGTACACGCTGGGCGAGGGGAGCGACCTTCGGGCTCGCCCTGACCCTATGGCTCGCCGGGCCGGGGGCGGCCCAGATGGCGGACGAAGCGGACGAGAGAATTGCCGAGCCGACCGGCTTCGAGATCGGGGCCTTCGTGGGCTGGGTCTCCCCGCTGTCGAACCTGACCGAGGACCCCGACGCGCCGTTCGCTACCGTGGTGAACCCGTATGTGTCGTTCGGGGCCGAGGCGGTGTACTGGCTGAGCCCGAGGTTCGGGATCGGGGCTTTCGGCCTGTTCGCGCCTTCCGAGCTTCGGGCCACCCAGCTCGTGGATCCGATGACGCCCGCCGACCTGGGAGACGCGAACTACATCACAGCGGTCGCGAACGTCGTGTATCAGGTCCCCGTCTCGGGCACGGCGACCCTGGTTCGGCCCTACTTCGCGCTCGGCGCCGGCATCCGCCACCTGGATCTGGACGAGACACAGGCCACGGAGGCCACATCCTCGACCGACCCGGTGGGGACGCTGGCCGCCGGCGTCCGGATCCCGTTCTCGGCGGGCATCTCGCTGTGGACCGAGTTGCGCGACATCGCCTCCTACTACGAATCGCCCATTACCGGCGACTCGAGGCTCCAGAACGATATCGCCATCACCATCGGGGTGGGAACTCGCATTCGTTAGCGCTCGGCCGGCCCTAGCGGCGAAAAGACCCGACCCGCGAAAAGAAGAGGGCGGCCACTCCGGCCGCCCTCTTTGTGCGTTGTGGCTAGAAGGCCCTCAAGCGCGTTGTGGCTAGAAGGTCTCGCGCCAGGTGCTGGGCTCCTCGACCGGCCACCCGATCCCCTTGAGGGCATTGAGCACGTTGCAGGAGTGGTAATTGATCGACCACGTCCCGTTCCCGAGATCCACCGGCTGCGGGATCACCCCGAGGTCCAGGTTGAGACCGGCCACGACCGCTCCGTCGATGTCCTGGCTCCCGTTCGAGACGAACTCGTTCCCGACCAGGATCACCCCTTCCCAGCGGAAGTCACCGTTGAAGATCGCGGTGCCCTCGAAGATCAACGTCCCACGCCCGCTGAACGCGTCATCGACGGCAAAGCTGGGGCTGTCGATGAAGATCATCGGCCACTCGTCCGTGTCGACATCGGTCACGAAGGACGGATACCCGTCCTGGGAGACGGTATAGTCGGCCTCCGCGAAGCTCCCGTCCAGGATCGACTGCCAGTTGATCCCGAGGCTGGTCAGTAACTGCGTGTCGGTTGACGTGCTGTCGATGCCGGGGTTTCCGTCGAAGCCGGCCCCCCAGACGTTGGCGCCCTTGCCGGCGCTGGGCTGGGTGAAGCCGGCCGGTGGCACCTCGAGACCGGCCACGTTCTCGGACTGGGCGACGGGACAGCTGTTGGCGGGCGCGGCGTCGTCGCCGTCCACGGTCCCAGCGGTCCCGTTCTTGATGAGCCCCCCGATCGCCGTGACCGCCGCGTTCACCGAGATGGCCGCCGCCTTGTGGAGCACGATCGAGCTCGCCCGGCGATTCGCCTGCCCACCCTCCGGAGAGGTGTGCAACGCGACGGTGTTCAGCCGGTACAGCGTCGAGGAATCATCCACCGCCAGCAGCGTGTCCACCCACACCCGGGCGGTCCCGTCCATGTAGCTGTACGTGACCGTATCGTCGCGGAGCTTGCCGCGCCCCATGTAATGGGAGCGGGCGGCGTCCGCCACGTAGAACGCTTTCATGCTCGCGCGGTGGTTCTGATTGATCCGGTAGTCCGTATTGGATCTCAGGTAGCCTGCCGTCGCGAGCGCCGACAGACCCAACAGGGCCAAGAGTACGAGCGCGAGCGCGAAGCCTCCCTGCGCGCGATCGGGCATGCCATGAACCGTAGAGCTCCTCATTGTCCGCCTCCCACAGTGTGCGTCGACGACGAGTAAGGGCAAGGCCGGTTCCTGATTGGTGAACCCATCGTAACCGGTTGTCTTGTAGAGCGTTAGGTGGTTTCGCGACTGCATGGTGTTGCACAATTTCGTCAGCCCCGGGGTTGCAACTTGCAAGCAACCCGCGCAGCGCCATCTCCCGGGCCCGGCGCCGGTCGGGTCAGGTCAGTGGGTCGGGGGGATTCGGGTGCGCTTGAAGGCGTCGGGAGGGGCGGTCGGCTAGTGCCGGTCGATCGCAAACCGGTCTTTCGCTCCTCGCGGCACTGCCCCGGGCTCGAGGTCGGCACCCTATATCACTTCGAGCCAGGTTCCCGGCTCCTCGACCGGCCAACCGATCGCACCGAGCGCGTTCAACACGTTGCACGAGTGGTACGCGTAGAGCCAGGTGCCGTTGCCCAGATCCGTCTGTCCGGCGCTACCGCCCAGCAGGAGGTTCAGACCCGTGATCACGGCGCCTTCGACCGTTTCCACGCCGTTGCTGGTCAGCGTGCCCCCCACGAGGATCAAGCCATCCCAGTCGAAGTTCCCGTTGATGTCCAGATCACCCATCACGGCCAGGGTCCCGCGCCCGCTGTGACCTGGGCCGGCTGCGAAGTCCGAGTAGTCGGCGACGATCAGCGGCCACTCGTCCGTGTCCACATCGGTCGCGAAGTCGGGGTACCCATCCTGCGAGACCAGGTAGTCGGCCTGCGCGAAGCTTCCGTCCAGGATGCCCTGCCAGTCGATCCCCGTGTCGAGCAGGAGCTGCAGGGCGGTTTGCGTACTGTCGATCGCGGGATTGCCATCGACACCCGGAGGCCACGGACCGCCACCCCCTCCCACACCTCCACCGGCCATCGTGAACGTGCTCTGGGGTAGCGCGATACCGGCCACGTCCTCGCTTCCCGCGACCGAGCACGAGCCGGGTGTCGCCGCGTCGTGACCATCCACGTTCCCCGCCACCCCGTTCTTCAGCAGCCCGGGCGGAGAGGTGATGGCCGCGTTGACGGAGAACCCGGCCACCTTGTGCAACAGAATCGAATTCACGCGCCGCGCCGCCTGGCCACCCTCCGGTGAGTCGTGCGACCCGACCGTGTGGAGCCGGTAGAGCGTCGACGAATCATCCACGGCCAGCAGCGTGTCCAACCACACCTGGCCCGTTCCATCCACGTAGTTGTACGTAAGCGTGTCGGTGTGAACGCGCCCTCGTCCCATAAACTGGGATCGGGCCGCATCGGCCACGTAGAACGCCTTCACGCTGGCGCGGTGATTCTGGTTGATGCGATAGTCCGTGTTCGAGCGCAGATACCCGGCCGTCGCGATCGCGGTCAGCGCGATCAGCGCGAGGAGTACCGCGCCGAGCGCGAAGCCCGCCTCACCCGGCCCGACCTCTCGGCGCCTGAAGGGGTCCCGGGTCGGCACGCCGAGCCGGGGCTGCTCCGACTGTCCATGGGGGAAACGTATCAATCCACGCATACCGGCAACTCTCCAAGAAGTCATGACTCCGGACGTCGCGCCTCTGGAGGGCAAGCCCGGTGCCCTATACATCGGCACTCGGTTCTTCACCGTAAGCCGTTGGCGCGATTGCACTTTCCGCAACGATTGACATTCGTGCACACCGCAGGGACTACCAGGTGCGTGTGCAAAGAATGACGAAACGGCAAGGACGATCAGGGATCCTGGCCGGCTCGGTCTGCCGTCGCGCGCTTCGGCGGAAGCCGGAATGATCACCGATCCGTTGGGCCTGGCCACCGTCATTGCAGTCGTCACCGCGCTCGGGCTGTGGCTCGATCGACAGTTTTCCTGGGCCGCCAAGGTCAGCTCGGCGCTGCTCGTCCTCGCGTTCGGCGCGGTGCTCTCCAACCTCGGAGTCGTCCCGGCGGCCTCGCCCGTGTACGACGGGATATTCGGCCCGGTCACCTCGCTCGCGATCGCGTGGCTCCTGTTCGGGGTTCGCCTCGGAGACCTGCGCGCTGCGGGGCCGCGCATGTTGGGGGCGTTCGGTCTGGCCACCCTGGGGACGGCGGTGGGGGCGCTGATTGCCGCGCTCCTGTTCGCGGGCGCGTTCGACGGCGATGTATGGCGGCTCGCGGGCGTGCTCACCGGTACGTATTCGGGTGGAAGCATCAACTTCGTGTCGGTCGGGCGGGCGGTGGAGCTACCGACCTCGCTCTTCTCGGCGGCCGCCGCGGCCGACGCTCTTGTCACGGGGATCTGGATGGGCGCAACGCTGCTGCTTCCGCTTTGGCTCGGGAAGCGCTTTCGGCCCATCCCGGGCCGTGAGCGGCCCGACGACCCCGGCGCGCGCGGCGGTCCGTCCGGGGAGCGAGCCGGGAATCCCGGAGCGCCAAGCTCACCGCTCGCGGGCGCCGACCTCAGGATCACGGACCTGGCGATCTTGATGGCGCTCGGTTTCCTGATCCTCGAGACCTCCGCAGGCTTGCATGCCCTGGTCCCTGCGATTCCCGTGATCCTCTGGCTCACCACACTCTCACTCGCCATCGCGCAGCTCCCGGCCGTCCGATCGCTACACGGTGCGCTCCCACTCGGCTATCTCGCACTCCACCTGTTCTTCGTCGTGATCGGGATCGGATCGCGGGTGGATGAGATCCTCCGGGTGGGACCCGAGGTGTTTTACATCACGGCGCTGGTGGTTCTCATTCACGGCCTCGTGGTCTACGGAGGCGCCTGGCTGGCGCGACTGGATATCGGCACTACGTCGGTCGCCTCGCAGGCGGCGGTGGGTGGCCCGTTGAGCGCGGTAGCCCTGGCCATGGCGCGCGGATGGCCCCGCCTCGCACTCCCCGGAGTCGCGGTCGGTCTTCTCGGTTATGCGGTCGGGACCTACGTCGGTCTTGGGGTGGCGTGGCTCACGCGCGCCCTCATCGGATGACGCGGAGTTTCCGCCCGACAGCTCCACTTTCCGTGGGCTTCCCGAATTTCTGCCAGTGAGAGTATATAGCAGTGGCACGACAGTTCCTTCGCGACCCCTCTCCGAGCACGGCCCCTCGAAACAGTGGCGCACCGAGTCGCGATGCTCTTTCGTCTCTGGTCCACGTCCCCGACGGCCGACCAGAACCCGAACCCGCCGTCCCCGATGGCCAACACCGGTGCCAGGCGTGATCGCGCTCGTGCGAGGCGCGTATGCCGGCGGCAACTTCGAGAGCGCCAAGAACACGTTGGCCAGCTCCAACGAGCAGGGCTGTCCGCTCTGGCCGCCCGGAGCACATGCGGGAGGCATCGACCTCCCGCGCACATGGCGAAAGAGGCCCGGCAGGATGCCGGACCTCTTTCTTGTTGGTCGAATCTCCAGGTCGCTTGCTGGTGGGTCTACCGGTTCGGCGCGCGGAGGCGGAGCTCGGAGCCTCGCTCCATTACATCTCGGGTGATGTTTTCTTCCGAAACCCGTCCATCGGGCCAGTGCACGCGGACCGCGGTGGGACGACCGCTGAACCCCAGCGTCTGAACGGCCTCATCGCGCGACCAGTACCCTCCACCGGAGCGCACCTCGCGAAGCGGGCCGAGCTCGTCCTCGTAGATGAGTTGCACGCTCGCACCGATGGCCTGCGGATTCGCCGGGCTTCCAGTCAAGCGAATCCTGATTCCCGGCGTCGCACCGACGTTTCGATACAACTTTGTCGGCGCGCCATTCTGAGCCACAACGAGATCCACTCGCCCGTCGCGATCGTAGTCGGCGAACGCCGCGCCTCTCGCGTCCCCGTACACCGCGATTCCGGAGACCTGACCCGGGACGGGGACCAGGCCTCCCCGACCATTACCGCGTAGCCACAGGCTCCGGCCCGCATCGTGGCGTGGGATCCCGCGTCGCATCGGGAAGAAGTTCTGCGTGATGAGCACGTCCTCGGCCCCGTCTCCATCCAGGTCCGCCACACCCACATGGGACGCGGGCGCGAGCTGGGCCTCGAGCGGGAGCGGGACGGCCTCGAAGTGCGTCCGGCGGTTCAGAAAGAGCATGTGCTGGAGGGTGACGACCTGGAGCCGGCCCGCCTGGGCGATGGTCTCGCCAAAGAGATCGTCCAGGTCGGCCGTCACGAAGGCTTCATGCCCTCCGGGACGCCGTTGCAGGAACGGAATCCCACGTCCGAGCTGGTCCAGTCGACCCAACGACCGCAGCTTCCCGCCCGGCTCCGGGAGCGCCTCGACGAGATCCAGCGTCCCGTTTCGATCCAGGTCGCCGTACACGAGCGTATAGCGGTCGTCGTGCTCCGCGTGCTCGGTGTTGCTCCCCCACCCCGTGACCACGAGATCGGGATTCCCGTCCCCGTTCAGATCGCCAGTCGTCACCCCGTTCCAGCGGCCGAGTGCTTCCCCGAGTCCGAGCGCGTCCGTCGCATCGGTGAACACGCCGCCCTCGTTGCTGAAGACCCGCACGGGGCCCCACTCGGTCGCGAGCACGAGATCCGGATCACCATCCACATCGATATCCGAGAACACGGCCGCGGTCACGAGACCGACGTCGACGAACGGGGTGGAAAGTGCCGAGTCGGGGAGAAACCGACCTCCCTCGTTCCGGAGGAGACGCGAGGACGCGGCGATGGGGTACGCGACGGGGATCACCCGGCCACCGACGAACAGATCGAGATCCCCATCGCCGTCCACGTCGGCCTGGGCGAGGGCGCCTGCCGTGCTCCGGTCGCCGGGGACGGCCGGCTCGACGGAACCAGCTCGGGCTCCATCCCCGCCCAGCGACAGGCGCACGACCGATGGGATCGCGATGGCCTCGGCGGGTGAGCTGGCCTCGTAGGACATTTCACCGACGAGAAGATCGTGTCCCGCTCCCGTCGCACTCGGTCCGGCCGTGCCGGAAGCGCCGGGCTCGGCCGGGAGTCCGAGTACCGTCGTCTGATCCCAGGCCACGTCACCCCAGCCGTTATCCACCGGCTCGAGCGACCCCGCGTCGTTCCGATAGTAGGCCAGCCGACCGCCGCGTCCACCCGCGATGACCAGGTCGGGGTCACCGTCACCGTCCGCATCCAACCACGTGACACCGGGACCGAGCTGGCTCAAGCGATTGGGGAGCAAAGGCTGGCGGAGCGCATCGTCGAACGGCGTGTCGACGTGGACGTGTCCAAGGCTGGCGGACACGTCGATGAAATGTGTCTCCCGCGTCTCTCGCGCGGCTCCCGGTCCTCGCGCGGCTCCCGGTCCCGGCGTGGTGCCTGGCCCGCCCGCCTCGGGCTGCCCGGTACTGTCCTCCTCGATCTCGTACAGCCGGTTCGGCTGGACGTCGGCGATCCGGGTCTCGCCCCCACCCGGCCACTCAACGATCAACTCTAGGGGATCGCCGTCGCCCGCGGCGAAGGTCATGGCTCCGTCGGACGAGGACAGGTAGAAGCCGCCCGCCGTAACCTGCTTCTGCTGCTCCCCGGCCGGGTGACCGAGAAGCCGCACCCGTGCACCTACTCCGCCGGTGTTGGGTGGCTTTCCGGTCAGGCGCACGGCCACTCGCGCGGCGCCGGACTCGTTTCGGTACAGGGCCGGTGGATCCCCGTAGCGTGTCACCACCAAATCCCGATCCCCATCGCCGTCCAGGTCGGCCGATGCGATCCCGTGGGAGATGTCGGCCTCCGCTCCGAACCCCCAGCCCTCGCTCACGTCCTCGAAGGTGGAGCTCCCCCGGTTCCGGAATGCGGCGTTCGGCTGCGGGAGGCTCGGGAAGGTGCTCAACTCACGCTGCCAGTCCACCGCGCCGGGCGCGGCTCGGAGGCGCGCGTGCGTGTCCGCATCCAGTTGATCCCACAGGTGCCCGGTGGTGACGAGAAGATCCTCGTACCCATCCAGATCCACATCCAGGAAGAGCGCGCCCCAGGTCCAATCCGATGCGGCGATGCCCGCCGCCCATGCGACCTCGGCAAACGTCCCGTCACCCCGATTCAGTTGCAGGGTGTTCCGGTTTACCTGCGGGCGCGGATCGATCTCGCCCGGCGCGACCGGGTCCGGCATCACGCTCGGCACCTGCATCAAGCGGCGCCCTCGATCACGCGCCAGCATGTCGGTGGTGAGCAGGTCCACGTCCCCATCGCGGTCCAAGTCGGAGAAGTCGACCGTCATGGAGGAGAGGCTCGTGGTGCGGATCGCGATCGCGGGCGCCGCGCGGAAAACGCCGTCCCCATCGTTCAGCCACACGTGATCCGGACTCGAGAAATCGTTCGCCACGTACAGATCGGCGTCGCCGTCCAGGTCCCAGTCGTGAAACCGCGCGCTGAGGCCCCAATCTCTCGGCGAGGCGCTCAGCGGCTCCCCTGCTTCGTCCAGAAAGCGCCCGCCGGTGAAGTCGATGCGCTCGAACCGGCCGCTCCCGTCGTTGAGATAGAACTCGTCGGGCTCGCCTAGCTCCCAGCGTCTGGTGACGGTGCCTTCCACTTCGAGCCGATAGTGCCCTTCCAGCTCGGGGGGGAGCCGAACGGCTCCCATCTCATCCGGCCGGATCCGGTCGAACGAGCGCTGCGCGGGAGAGAACACGTCGTCGGCCTGGCGGGTCTTGTAGTTGGCGACGTAGAGGTCCAGGTCACCGTCCCCGTCGGCATCGGCGAGCGCCGGCGTGGTGCTCCCGGCCTCGGTCATGAACCCGGCATCGGGGCGCTCGACGAAGCGGCCGGCGCCATCGTTCAGGAAGAGCCGGTTGCGGGCCCCGTGGACGGTGACGACGAGGTCGAGGTCCTTGTCCGCATCGACGTCGGCGAAGGCGGCGCCCCGCGCCGCGAGACCGGACAGGGCCAGCCCGGCGCGCTCCGTCACATCCTCGAAATGCAACCTGCCCTGGTTTCGGTACAACACGCTCTGTCCAGCGACACCGGCGAAGAAGAGGTCGGCGAGCCCGTCTCCGTCCACGTCGCCGATCGCGACCCCGCCACCCTCGGCCAGGATTCGGTTCTCGAGCCGGCTCTCCTCGGAGACCTCGTACAGGAAAGAGATCCCGGCCCGTCGCGCATCCACCCGCGTGAAGCCCGCCCGGCCGCCACGCACCGAGAGCGGACGCCAACGGTAGCCGTCCTCTTCCACCCACCCGGGTGGGGGCGAATCACCGCCGCACGCCGCGAGGCTTCCGCCGGCGCCGAGGAGAATGGCGAGCCATGGCGTTCGGGCAGGCGCCCCCGCTCTCACGAATCCTCCCGCCACATGCTCACGAGCCAGTCGCTGGCGCCCTCACCGATCCTCCGCCGGGACCGGCATGGGGATCTCGAGCTCCGTCACTCCTTCCGGCACCGGAGTCTCGGTCACCACGCCCCCGGGCCAACGCACTTCGATGGCGCGCGGTGGCTCGCGCAGCCCCAGGACCTGGACCAGATCGTTCTGCGACCAGTAGCCGGAGCCTGACTGAATCTCACGCACGGGACCCGACCCGGCGGCGTACAACACCCGCAGGCCGGCACCGACGCCATGCGGGTTCCCCGGTGGCCCGAGCAGCCGCACGCGGAGACCCGGCTCGGCGCCGACGTTGCGAAACAGGAGCGTGGCGGTGCCGTTCTGGCTCACGACCAGATCGGTGCGCGCGTCACCGTCGTAGTCGGCGAGCGCCGCTCCGCGGGGGTCGCCGTAGACCGCGACGCCGCTCTCGGTGGCCGGGACCGGCTCCAGCGCCCCGCTCCCATCGCCGGCCAGCCACAGGCTCCGACCCGCATCGTATCGCGGGGTCTCGGGCTCCGTCGCGAAGAAGTTCTGCGTCAGGAACACATCCTCGTGGCCATCCCCCTGGAGATCCGCCACCCCCACGTAGAACGCCGGCGCGACCTGCGCCGCGCTCGGCAGGCGAACGGGCTCGAATCTGTCTCCACGATTCAGGAAGAGCGTGTGTGACAGGGTCCGGGCCTCCAGCCGAGTCGCCGCGCTCAGTTGCTCGC
The DNA here is from genome assembly GCA_039589195.1 of Gemmatimonadota bacterium. GTDB lineage: Bacteria > Gemmatimonadota > Gemmatimonadetes > Palauibacterales > Palauibacteraceae > JBDHAC01. The sequence continues at coordinate 23,974 of JBDHHV010000002.1, forward strand.
CAAAGACGGCGGTGAAGGTGGCCTCCGAGTAGGCCTCGAACGAGGGCACGAAGCGGCGCAGGGCCGGGATGGCTCTCTCGAGCCGGCGCAGGGGCTCGAGCGACGCGATGTCCCCGATCCGGGTGTCGTGTCTGGCGCGCACCACCTCGTACGTGCCGTTCCCATCCACGTCACCGTGGTACAGGTAGAGTGGGTGCTCCGGCGTCGCCTCGAACCCCGTGTTATCCCCCCATGAGGTGGCGATCAGGTCCGGGCGGCCGTCCTCGTCCAGATCGCCGCTCGCGAGCCCGTTCCACGGCCCGCTCCACGCGTCGAGTCCGTACTGGCGCGTGGCGTCCCGGAATGCTCCCGCGTCGTTTCGGAACAGGCGGATCGCCCCCCACTCCAATGCGAGGACCAGATCGGGGTCGCCGTCCTGATCCACGTCGCTGAACAGTGCAGCCGAGACCATGCCGATCGCCCCCAGCAGGGGGTCCATCCCCGTGTCGGGCTCGAAGACGCCCTCGACGTTCCGGAACAGGCGCGAGGGGACGGCGGTCGGGTAAACCGTGGGGGCGACGCGCCCCCCGACGAACAGGTCCAGGTCTCCGTCGGCATCCACATCGGCCAGCGCGAGCGGGCCGACGGTGGGCAACGCACCGGGAACCGCGGGCCCCACGTGCGCGCTGGCACGCCCCGTCCCCAAACCCGCGAGCCGCGCGCGAAGCACCGACGGCACCTCACGGGCCTCCTGCGGGCTCGAGGCCTCGTAGTTCATCTGGCCGATCAGCAACTCGACCCCGCCATCCGCCGTCGGCAGGCCGAGGATCGTGCTCTGGTCGAGCGAGGACGCCGGCATCTCAACACTCACCGGGCTCAGGCGCCCGGCGTCGTTTCGATACAGGGCCAGCCGCCCGCCGCTACCACTCCCGACGACGAGGTCCGGGTCTTCGTCCCCATCCACGTCGATCCACGACACGCCGGGGCCCAGCTGGCTGAGCCGATACGGGAGAAGGGGTTGGCGCAGGAACTCGTCGAACGAGGACTCGGCATGGGCGTGCCCCAACGGCACCTGCTCGAAGATCAATGCCCCCGCTGCCGTCGCTGGAGCGGACGTGGGGATTCCGGGCGCCGCCTCCGGTTCGCGCACCTCGTACAGCCGGTTCGGGACGACGCCGTCGACCCGCGTCGTCTCCCCGCTCGGCCAGCGCACCTCGATCGAAAGCGGGCCATCGCCGCCGGCCGCGAACGTGTACGCAGGCTCCGAGCTCGAAAGATACGATGCGGTCGCCGTCACCTCCCTACGCTGCTCGGCCACGGACCCACCCAACACATGGATCGTCGCGCCGATCCCCCGGGTGTTCGGAGCGAGCCCGTCGAGCCGCACCCTCACACGCGGGGCCGATGACTCGTTCCGCAGGACCAGCGGCGGCGCGTTCAAGCGCGATACGACGAGATCCGAGTCGCCATCCCCGTCCAGATCGCCGCCCGCGATGCCCTGGGCGATGTCCGGCTCCACACCGAACCCCCAGCGCTCCGAGCGCTCGTCGAACGTGGAGTCGCCCCGGTTGTGGAACGCCAGGTTCGGGAGGAGGAGCGGTGGATACAGCCGGTTCTCCACCTGCCAGTCGATCTGGCCGCGCGCCTCGCCGGCCCGCATCTGGAGATCCGCGTCGAGCAGATCCCAGGCGTGGCCGGTGGTCAGAAGAAGATCTTCGTACCCATCCAGATCCACATCCAGGAAGAGCGCGCCCCAGGTCCAATCCGAGCCCGTGATCCCCGCCATCGGCGCCAGGTCGGCGTACGTACCGTCTCCCCGATTGAGCTGCAGGGTATTGCGGGTTCGCTGCGGGCGGCTCGTCAGGTCGCCGGGGCCGGTGGTGTCCGGCAACATCTGGGGGAGGATCCGCTTGCGGCGTACCTCATCCACCCCTTCCATGTCCGCCGTGAAGAGATCCTCGACCCCGTCGCGGTCCACGTCGGCGAAGTCCAGCGTCATGCAAGCGAGGCTCGTCGTCCGGATGAGCTCCGGGGGGGCTGCCCGGAACCGCCCTCCTCCGTCGTTGATCCAGATGTGGTCGGGGCTCTCGAAGTCGTTGCACACGTACAGGTCGGGTATCGCGTCCCCGTTCAGGTCGTGGAAGCGGACGCTCAAGCCCCAGTCGCGCGGCGCCTCGGTCAGGGGCTCGCCGCGCTCGTCGAGGAAGCGTCCGCCGGTGAACGAAACCGGCTCGAACCGGCCCGCACCGTCGTTCAGGTAGAACTCGTCTTCCTCGGCGAGCTCGAAGCGACGGACGAAGTCTCCGATCCTCGTGACCCGGTAGTGGTCGGCGAACTCCGGAACGACCTCGTAACGCTCGCCCCGGCGCACCATGACCCGCTCCGAGGTCCGGTCTTCGGGGGGGAACAGGTCGCGCGCGACACGAGTCTTGTTGTTGGTGACGTAGAGGTCCAGGTCGCCATCCCCGTCGACGTCGGCGAGCGTCATGCTCCGGCTGGCGCGGGATACCCGGAAGCCGGCCTCCCCGGACACGTCGGTGAAGACACCTGTCCCGTCGTTGATCAGCAGACTGTTCGGGTGACCCGTCGCCGTGACGATGAGGTCGAGATCGCCGTCCCCATCCACATCCGCGAACGCCGCCCCCGTCGACGCACGGTCCGCCAGGGCGACCCCCGCGCCCTCCGTGATCTCCTCGAACTGCCACCCACCCAGGTTCCGGTACAGGGCGTTGGGGCCGGCGATACGACACAGGTATACATCGGTCCGCCCGTCCCCATCCACGTCGCCCAGCGCCACCCCCGACCCATCCGCCAGCGTACGATTCTCGAGCGCGAGCGCCGCGGGCAGCTCGTTCGCAGCTTCGATCCCGGTTCGCCCGGGCGACAGGATCTCGAACCCTGCCGTCTCCCGGCCTTCGACGTCGAGCGCCAGCCAGCGGTGGTCCGCGCCCTCCTGCCATTCGGCCGGCGCATCCCCTCCACACCCGACCACGAGCGCGGTCAGACACATGAGCCCCGCGAACAGGGCATGCCCCGTGAGGAGGGCGGGCCCCGTGACGAGGGCGCGCCCCGCATGGCGCGCGGGCCCGGAGACGAGCACCGGCTGTCCGCGCTCCGGGTCATTCACCGTCGGCAGATCCCGCGGCCTGGGTACCGATCGAGCGCTGAAAGAGCTCGAAGATGCGGCGGTACTCGTCGGTCCACGACGTCGGCTCCACGAAGCCGTGGTTCTCCACCGGGTAGACCGCCATCTCCCAATTCTCCTTGCCGAGCTCGATGAGGCGCTGCGCCAGACGCACCACATCCGAGAAGTGCACGTTCGTGTCGTACATCCCGTGCGCGATCAGGAGATGCCCCTTCAGGCCGTCGGCGAAATAGATGGGTGAGGAGCGGCGGTACGCCTCCTCATCTCCGTCGGGGAGGTTGAGGATACGGCTCGTGTACCAGTGGTTGTAGTGGGCCCAGTCGGTCACCGAGCGGAGCGCGGCGCCTGCCGCGAACACGTCCGGTTCCGTGAACAGCGCCATCAGCGTGATGAACCCGCCGTACGAGCCGCCGTAGATGCCGATGCGACCCGGATCCACGCCCTCGGCGCTCGCCAGGTAGCCAGCCCCATCGACCTGATCGCTCAGATCCCAGCCGCCCATGTGCCGGTAGATCGCGGTGCGCCAATCACGCCCGTACCCCGCCGAGCCCCGGTAATCGATGTCGAGAACGGTATATCCGTTGGCGGCGAGGAAGTGGTGGAACATGTACTCGCGGTAGTAGCTCGACCACCAGTTGTGCACGTTGTGCAGGTAGCCCGCCCCGTGAACGAAGACCACCCCCGCTCCGTTCGCACGGGCGCCCACGTCGGAGGGCCGGTAGATGCGAGCCGGCACGCCGGTCCCATCACGGGCTTCGACCCGCACGATCTCGGGCTGGATCCAGGGGAAGGTCAGCCACTCGGCCGTCGGCGATACGGTCACCTGGTCGAGCGCGGAATCGATGTCATTATCGCTCACGAACAACTCGGGCGGCCGGTTGGAACGCGAGACGAGCACAGCCAGCCGGTCCCCACCGGGTGAGGGGGTCGTCCGGTACGATCCTTCGCCGGCCAGCACCTGCGTCCGCCGCGCGCCGTCGAACTCCATCCGCCACGGGTGAAGGTCGAACGGCGACACCTCGCTCGTGTGGAGCAGGAACCTGTCGCGTCCCTCTGGGATCGTGACCGACTGCACCTCCCACTCGCCGCTCGTGAGCTGGCGCCGGTCCGAGCCGTCCACGTCGATCGCGTACAGGTGGGCGTAGCCGGTTTCCTCGCTCACGTACCACGCCCGCGGTCCGTCCGCGGACACGGGGGCGTCGTCCGGGAACCAGCCGAGGCACCCACCACCGAAGCGCGGGAAGCACGGACCACCGACCCAGGCCTCATCCTCGTGAGAATCCAGCAACGTGAGCTCGCCGGTCGCGGCCTCGAGCGCGTACAGGCGCCAGGCCTTGTAGTCGAAGTCGACCGCGAACAGGAGACCGTGCGTGCCCTCATCGTTCCACCCGGCGAACCGGGCGACGGCCAGGGCCGGGGTCTTCGCTCCGGATTGCCGCGTGGCCTCGGCCCCTCCGGCACCCTCGCCCGCCCCGGCGCCCTCGGCTGCCCCGGCACCCTCGACGGCCCCCGGCTCGTCGGCCTCGGCCTCCGCTGCGGGCTCATCGCCCTCTTCCGCATCGGACGCGGTCAGATCCAGCCAGGTCGCCCCACCCGTCTCCACGTCTATGAGAGCGATACGGGCCTCGGACTGTTCGTCCCCGACCTTCGCCCGCACCTGGCTGTCCTCCGTATATCCGGAAGTGGTCACCCAACGCGGAACGAGCGTCTGCGTGGCGTCCTGAGCCGGCTTTGTCACGGTCGCCACCACGAACGCGCCCGTCGGGTCGGGCGCGAGGGCCTGTACGCGCTCTATCGAATCCAGGTACAGCGGCTCCGGGCGCTCGGCCTCTCGCCGGTCTTGATCGGCTTCCCGGCGCTCGTCCCGCTCTTCCGCGACGCGCACATGCTCGAACAGCTCGCGCTGCTGCTCTTCCAGGAACCCTTTGTGGCCTTCGGCGGGCTCGTCGTCCTTTGGCGCGGGGCCGCTGCGGACGTCCGTCAGCTGGCGCACGGCTCCATCGGCACGCGTCAGCGAGTACAGGTTGCCGTTGCGGCGGAATAACACCTGCTGGTCATCACCCGAGAAGGCGGGCGAGCTCTCCGCCTCGGTCGTCCGGGTGAGTCGGCGTACCGATCCGGTGGCGCGCTCGACCAGGTACAGATCGCCTTCGACCGAGGTCACACGCCACGCGTGGTCGGCCGACACGTCGCCACCGGAAAAGTGCACGGCAAGCGAGTCCGCCGCCTCGTCGTCGAGCCGTTCCGGTTCTCCACCGGTGGCCGGGACCCGGTACAGATCGCGCTCCTCGTGCCACGCCTGACCTCCCGGAAGCCACCGGAAGTAGATCCACTGCCCATCATCGGTCCATCGAACGCCCGTGGGGGCCTGACCCACCAGCTCCGCGCCCCGCATGATGCTCTGGATTGTGAGCGGGAACTCGAATCCCACCGTCACCTCGGGTTCCTGCAGAGCGGTCGTTTGCCCCAGCAATGGCCTGGCCGGCAGGAGGGTGAGGACGGAAAGCGCCAGTACACGGTGGTTTGCTACCGGTAGTCGCATCGTCATGCTCGCGGCTCGGGTAACTCGACGTCGGCACGCGGACCCGGGCTGTCGCCGGGCGCGCCTATGTGTCGGGAGAAACTACGGTGAGGTGGTATTGCCGCCAGCGCGGAGGGTTCGCGGGGGGGGTCAGCGGCGGGGTATCAGCCGACCATCACCTCGCGTCGCATGGAGAGGGCCTCCACGCACCCGGCGACCTGCTCCTCCCAGCGTGGGAGCCCGAGGCCGAACCTCTCCTTCAGCTTGCGACCGCTCAACAGACTGTTCCGTGGCCGGTGGGCGGCGGTCTCGTACTCGGCCGAGGTAATGGGCCGGATGCTCTCCAGACGTAGCTGGGGGTCTCCCACGCGACGCAAGCAGGCCGCGATCTCCTCGGCGAAGCCGTGCCACGTCGTCCGACCCGGGCCGGCCAGGTGGTACAGGCCTCCGTGCTCGATCAGCGTCTCGGCCAGCGGCGGGCTCTTCCCGGACGCGTGCCGCAGCAGCTCCGCGGTGGCGGCAGCGATCTCCCAGCACCATGTCGGACTCCCGGTCTGGTCGTTCACCACCGACACCTCCACGCGGCGCCTGAACAGATCGAGCATGGTCGTGAGGAAGTTGCGCGTCCGACCGCCGTACACCCAGGCCACACGCAGGATCAGGTGCGGAGCGCCGACGGATCGCACGCCCTCATCCCCCAGTAGCTTGGTGCGGCCGTACACGCTCAGCGGTCCGGGGGCGTCATCTTCCTCGTATGGCTCGTCCTTCTCTCCGTCGAACACGTAGTCGGTGGAATAGTGGACGAGCGGCACAACCAGCCGGGCGGCTTCCTCGGCGAGAATCCGGGGGGCGTGCGCGTTGACGGCGAGCGCTTCATCGGGCTCGGACTCGGCGCGGTCCACGTCGGTGAACGCGGCCGCGTTGACGATCAGGTCCGGACGGAGCGCGCGCACAGTGCCCACGATCTCATCCGGGTCTGCCAGGTCCAACTCCGCCCGGTCCGTGGCGTGGACCTGTCCGAGCGGTGCGAGGGCGCGAACCAGCTTTGACCCGACCTGCCCGTTCCGGCCCGTCAGAAGGATCTTCATCAGGTAGCGAAGGCCGGATGGGTCTCCAGAGCCGACTCCACGACGCCTGTGAACTCAGGCAGCCGGCCGGCGGCCCGAAGCTGCTCGAGCGTCAGGCCGGCTTCGTCTTTGGGCGACAGCACGGGAGTGCGTAGCGGCCAGTCGATCGAGGCCGCGGGGTCGTTCCATAGCAGCGTGTGCTCGTGACTCGGCTCGTACAGTGCGGTGCATTGATACACGAGGTCCACTTCGTCGCTGAGCGCTATGAACCCGTGCGCGAAATCGGGCGGCACGTACAGCTGCCTTCCGTTCTCGGCGGACAGCCGAACGCCGATCCAGCGCGCGAACGTGGGCGAGCCGACCCGGATGTCGACCGCCACATCAAACACCTCTCCGCGCGTCAGCGACACCAGCTTCCCCTGCGGGCGAGGGTATTGAAAGTGGAGCCCTCGCAGTACGCCGAAGAGCGAGCGGGAGCAGTTCACCTGGACGAAGTCTTCGTCGATCCCGGCCGCGCGGTAGCGCGGCGCCTGGTAGCACTCCACGAACGCGCCGCGGGTGTCGCGGTGGATTTCGCGGTCCACGAGTATCGGCCCGCTCGGCTCGTGAATGGGATAGAACTTCATCAGTCGAGACCTTCCTCCAGGATCAGCCTCAGGTAGTGCCCGTAATCGGTGTGCTCGATCGGCTCGATCGTCTTCGCCAGCCCGACGGTGTCGATGAAGCCCATCCGGTACGCGACCTCCTCCGGACAGGCGATCTTGAGCCCCTGGCGGTCTTCTACGGTGCGGATGAAGTTCGCGGCCTCCAGCATGGAACCCGGGGTCCCGGTATCGAGCCAGGCGTCGCCCCGCCCCAACTTCTCCAGCCGGATCGCACCGCGCTCGAGATAAGCGCGGTTCAAGTCCGTAATCTCGAGCTCGCCGCGCGCGGAAGGTCTCAGGCCGGAGGCTAGCTCCGAAGCCTGGCCGTCGTAGAAGTAGAGCCCCGTGACCGCGTAGTGTGAGCGCGGCTGTCGTGGCTTCTCCTCGAGACCTATGACACGGTTCTCGGCGTCGAACTCCGCCACCCCGTACCGTTCCGGATCGTGGACCCGGTAGCCGAACAGGGTTGCCCCGTTCAGCTCGGCGGCGGCCCGGCGCAGACGCGAGGCGAGGCCGTGCCCGTAGAAGATGTTGTCCCCGAGGATCAGAGTGGATGGCTCGGCCCGCAGGAACTCATCTCCGATCACCAGGGCCTGGGCGATCCCCTCGGGCGCCGGCTGCACGGCGTAACGCAGGTCGAGCCCCCATTGCGCCCCGTCCCCGAGCAGGCGCTCGAACGCGGCCTCGTCCTCTCGCGTCGTGATGACGAGGATCTCCCGAATCCCGCACAGCATCAGCGTGCACAGCGGATAATAGACGAGCGGCTTGTCGTAGACGGGGAGCAGTTGCTTGCTGGCGGCCCGCGTCATCGGGTGGAGCCGGGTTCCGGAGCCGCCGGCGAGCAGGATCCCACGCCGGGTCGAGACGGGGATCGCCGCCGGACGCGCGCTTGCTCGCTCGCCTGCTCGCGCGGGAGACGAGTCCCGCTCGACCGCCACCGCGGCGGTCCCGGCTTCCCCGCTCACGCGCTCACCCCCAACCGCTCGCCGCCATACGTCGTCTCGCGGGTGCGGGCCCACCAGGTCTCGTGGTCCAGGTACCACTGGATCGTGCGTCCGAGACCCGTCTCGAAGCTCTCGAGGGGCTCCCAACCCAACTCGCGGCGCGTCTTGCTCGCGTCGATCGCGTATCGTCGATCGTGCGCGCGTCGGTCGGCCACGAAGCTGATCTGACTCCGGAAGCTGCGGCCGTCACCGCGCGGGCGAATCGCGTCAAGGGTGTCACAGAGCTGGTTTACGACCTGGATGTTCTGCCGTTCGGCGCTCCCGCCTATCCCGTACGTCTCGCCGACCCGGCCCCGCAGCAGGACCGCCATGAGCGCCCGCACGTGATCCTCCACATAGAGCCAATCCCGCACATTGCGCCCATCCCCGTACACGGGGAGCGTCCTCCGCTCGAGAGCGCGCAGGATCATGTTCGGGATGAGCTTCTCGGGGAATTGGAACGGGCCGTAGTTGTTGGAGCAGTTCGTGACGATGACGGGCAGGTCGTACACACGTTGCCACACGCGCGCGAAGTGGTCCGCGGCGGCCTTGCTGGCCGCATACGGCGAGTTGGGGTCGTACGGCGACGACTCCGTGAAGAAGCCTCGCGGCCCGAGCGTACCGAACACCTCGTCCGTGGATACGTGGATGAAGCGGAACTCGGTCTGATCGATCTCATCCGGGTCTACGTAGTGGCGGCGCGCTTCCGTCAGGAGGGTGCATGTCCCCACCACGTTCGTGTGCAGGAAGAGCATCGGCCCGTCGATCGACCGATCCACGTGCGACTCCGCGGCGAGGTGGAAGACGGCGCGCGGTCGATACTGCTCGAACAGCCGTCGAACCTCCGCGCCCTCGCAGATGTCCACCTGCTCGAAGCGATAGCGGTCGGACTGTTCCACCGAAGTGAGCGATTCAAGGTCACCGGCGTACGTCAGACAATCCACGTTCACGACCGCGTGCTCGGTCTCTCGGATCAGATGTCGGATGAGCGCGGAGCCGATGAATCCAGCCCCTCCCGTGACCATTATCGGTCGATTCAACGACGCCTCCGTTGTCGTCCCGTCATTCGTGTGCCTCCCGGCGGCCTGCGCGTGCTCCCGCCGCCCGTGCCTGTTCCGCGCCTAGTCCAGCGAGAGCCAGTAGCTCAGCTTCGCCACCAGGATGTTCTCTCCCACGTCCCCGACGGCCCGGAACAGAGACCCGGGGCTCACGAGGTCTCCCTGCTCATCCCAGTACCAGCGGTTCTGCTGCCAGATCAGGAAGAGCGTGCTCCCCCGCCGCCACTCCCAGCGAACCACGGCGTTGGTTCTGAAGGAGCGCACGTTGAAATCCGAGTTCCACAGCGTGAACGTCTCGTCCCCGTCGGTGACGATCAGCGATCCGTCCTCGGTGGGTCCCACCGTCGTCCCGTCCGTGCCGTATAGGCGGAGCTCGCGGCCGCCTGCCTCGGCCAGCTCTCCGAAGTCCAGGAAGCTGCCCGACGAGGCGAACGGCTCCGCATGGAGCTCCACGGTGAGGTCCGGAGCCAGCCCCAGGCTGGCGCTCAGCTGAGCGTAGATCTCACTGCGATCGAGTCGGGAGAAGACGTAGCGGCGCCCGAACGTGGCGTCGCTACTCCCGAGCATCTCGCCGAAGAACTGACGAGAGTCGCTCGCCCGCAGGTACCCGGGGCTGAGCGCGAGCTCGAGATTCGAGCTCGGACGAACCGCCACCCATCCATCCACGGAGAAGCTCCATCCTCCGAACTCATCGAAGAAGCTCCGGGCCGATAGCGACCACTGGTTCACCGCCGCCGCGCTACTCGACAGTCCGACCGTTGCGTCTACGGCCGAAGCGGTGCCCATGAGGGGGCCGCCGCGCGTGAGGTCGTCGCTCAGAGCCCGGGTCTGGAACCCGACCCGCAGCCACGTGCGCCAGAAGTTGTCCCACGTGCCGCTCGCGAAGAGCGAGGGGGACGTGAACTGGCGCACCCCTTCGAAGTTCCACCCGGCGCCCAGGGCGAGCCCGAGGGTGTAGTGCCGGAAGGGTCCGCTGCGTCCGGCCTCCCGATATCGGAGACCGCCGGTGAGCTCCAGATCGTCGGCGGAGTCGAGGATCCCGGAGTCCTTGATCTCGAAGCCCGGTGACTCCGCGTTGAACCCGACGTCCCATAGCCAGTGCTCGCCGCCGAGCTTGGCCAGACGGAGCCCGCCCGTGTAGCCCGAAAGCGAGGTCCGAGTCGGGTCGACCTGCACGTGCGTCGCATCGGGGCGCTGGAAGTAGCGAGCGCTCGAGCGCTGTATGAGCCGGATGGCGGACGTGTCACCCTGCACGGTGGAGAAACCGGCATGCCCACTCAGCTCGTACGTTCCTTCGCTGAAGCGCAGGTTCCAATCCCCACCACCGGAGTACGCCCGGCGACTCATGCGCCGCTCGAGGCCGGTGTCCGACCCCAGATCTCGCTCCACACCTGTCAGAACGAAGCCGGCGGACGATCCGTGCGCGCCGAACTCCTTTTGGATCCGTGTGACCCCGAAGGCGGTCGTGGGAGCGAGCGCCACCGGAACGACCTCGCCCGTCAGGTCGTCGACCGTGAGCACATCCTCCGGCGTCGTCACGGCGACCAGCCCCCCGACCGACAGCCCCGAGGGAAGTCTCCCGGTCAGCTTGGCCGCCCCGGCGATGGTACCGTTCTTCGGGGCGTCCACCACGTTCCCCAGGCCGTTCGGCTGCGGCACCGCCCCGATGCGCCGGGAATAGAAGTAGTCGGGACCGCTTCCCCTCAGCAGTTGACTGCCCTCGGTGAAGAACGGCCGCCGCTCCTCGAACCTTGTCTCGAACGCGGTCAGGTTTACTTCGGCGGGGTCGGCTTCGACCTGTCCGAAGTCGGGGTTGATGGTCGCGTCCAGCGTCAGGTTCGAGCTCAATCCTGCCTTGAGGTCGACTCCGAAGCGGGTGTCGGTGTCTCGCCCTTCGCCCGGGGCGGCGATCTCGTCGTCCAGGAAAGTGGCCGTCGCGACGCCGTATGGTGTCACCTCGAACCGGCGTGAGGCCTGTACGGTCGGAATCCCTACCAGCGTGCCGAACCGGGAAGCCCACCCCGTCTCGTGGATCGGCACCACCACCCAGTAGGCGTTCAGATACCCGCCCGGATCCCACCTGCGAACGTTGACCCCCCAGGTGGACGCATCGCCCTCGTTGAAGCGGAGCTGCGAGAACGGGATACGCATCTCGGCGGTCCACCCGCTCGAGTCGGGGGCCGTGTAGGCCTCCCAGACGGGGTCGTACGACCCTTCCGTGCGCCCCTCACGGTCTTCCGGATGGTGGTGGTCGACGCGGACTCCACCAGCGGTGACGCCGAACGTGTATGCCGTGCGGCGATCCAGGTAGGTGTCCAGGGACACGAGGATCCGGTCGGCGATTCCGGGCTCATCCCGGCGGCCCACAGGCGCATAAAGGGTCTCAGGGGACTTCTTTTCCATCCGGGCCGCCACGTACAGCGCGTCCTCCCCGAAGGCGAATGCCACCCCGGTCCGCTCGCGTGGCGGGTAGCCACGATCGGGTCCCTTCTGCTCGAAATCCTGCACGAAGACGGCGCGGCGCCAGACCATATCGTCCAGGCGCCCGTCCACCTCGATGTCGCCGGCGCGTACCCGCGCGGCGCGCACCTGCTTGCGACCCTCCCCGTCGAGCGGGGAAGCCGCTGGTGGCCCGTCTCCGGGCAGTGGGCAATCGAGCCACTGAGGCGTCTGCTGAAGTGGAACGTCCGTGCCGGCGACACGGACCTCGACGAGACGGCGTTCCCCGGGCTCGCCGCCATCGGGGAAGCTGTACATGAAGCTGTGGGCGCCATTGCCCTTGCCGGCATCCTCCAGCCCTTCCCGGTAGTTCCCCGCGGTGACCGTCGCCACGAGCCGTCCCGAGTCGTAGATGTCCACGTCGATCGCGTCGTTCGGACGCGAGGAATCCCAGACCCACCCGTAGGTCATCTTGCAGTTGCCCCCATCGTGGAAGCCTTGAAGGACGGGGGCCGTCGCCGGGGTGACGATGGGGGCCGTCGCTGGGGTCACGGCGGTAGCCGCCGCCGGCGCTCGCTCGGAGTCGGCCTCCGGCGCCTGGGCGACCTCGGTCTCCGCTACCCGCGCGCGGACCGGCTCCCGGGACGGCTGTTGGACCGGCTCGTGGGCCGGCTCCTGGGACGGCTCCTGGGCTCGTCGAGCCTGTTCCGCGGCCTGTTCTCGTGCAACCACCAGATCGGCGAGCGGCACTTCGTCCCCCGGCGTCCGGCCCTGGCCGTGCAGGGCGATCCAGGCGTCGGTGTAGCCCGCGGCCCGCATCTGGGTCGCCGCGCGACGGGCGGGACCGATCGATACGAAGTCGCCCACCTGTACCCGGTAGTAGCCAGCACCGTGCATCACGTGGATTGACCAGCGGTCGCCGACGGCATCGCTGACGGCCTCGAGCTCGAGCGCGGCGGCCGATGCGTCCGCGTGCGCGGCGACCTGGACCCGGTACCTGCGGTCGCCGTTCGCCTGCCCCGCGGCCGCGCTCGACAGAACCACGAGACCACCGAGCGAGCCAAGCAGAGCCCACACGATTCGCCTCCAGGGCTGGAGCCGGTGTCCTTCACGTGATCGACACATGTGCCTTTTCCTCGAGTTGGTGGAACGACACGAGCTCGATTCCGGAATCCGACAGCGTCTGTCGCACACCCGGGTCGCAGAGCACCGCGAGCTCGATCGCACGCTCGGTGGCGTAGGGCGCGCCGGCGTCCGCATCAGCACCGGGATGACACCCCACCTCCGTCACGCCGGGCTCGAGCCCGGTCAGAATCCGGAGCAGGCGATCGAGGGAGATTCCGTCCGGGAAGGGCTCGCCCTTCCCGGTCTGGCCGTAGAAGTCACCGCAGTATCGAACGGAGCCGAGCCCACGCACCGGGACGCCGAGCTCTGCGGCAATCGCGAGCACGGCGGATCTCGCAGGCTCGCCGGAGTGCACGTGCTGGTGGGAGTCGATGTGTGTGGGTTCCAGGCCCGTCATGCTTCGAAAGGCTCTCAGCTGTCTCTCCAGCTCTTCACCGACTGCCGCCGGGTCCGCGGTCGGCACGACCTCGTAGAGTGCCGACCACCGGCCGTCGCGATGCACCCACTCTCCCAGATCCAGGTGCAGCCCGAGGCTCAAGTCCGGGAAGCTCCTGGCCGCGTGCACCGCCGCCTCGGCATGCGGGCGGCGGACGAGCACGCTCGCGCTCGTCACGACTCCGCGCTCGTGCGCTTTGAGCACGCCCCGGTTGACACCCGGACTGAGCCCGAAATCGTCGGCGTTCACGATCAGTCGGCGTTCGGTCACGCGCGTTCTGGTGGCAGGGAGCGTTCCGGGGCTCGGCGCTCGGCGGAGGAACCGGTTTTCCGCTTAACCATGCGGGTCGAGCCGGTGCAGGCGACGGCTCGGAATCGAGGTCGCGAGCGAGGAAGGTGCAATCTTTTCAGCGGGGCGGAGTTTTCTTTCCAGCGGGGGGAGCTCCGTTTCTCGCGGTGTCGACCGTTCAACGCAGGGCTTCGACGAAGAGGCTCTCCGCCTCGCGGTTGTCCAACTCGGTGATCCCGGCATGCCCGCATCGCGTCTCGCGGAAACCGCACCGCTGCACAAGAGAGAAACCCGCTTGCAGAAGCAACTCCTCGATGAAGTCGTATGTGAACAGCGTCCTCGAGTGGCCGTACCAGATGAGCTGGAGTACCATCTTGGCACCGATCGCCTTCGCGTCCTCGTCGGGGATGAGGAAATAGTCGGTGTCACCCGCCTCGTAGGCCTGCATGGCACGCTCGAGATCGGGAAGCGCGAGACGCAGGATCCCGCCGGGCTTCAGCACCCGGCGGAGCTCGGTGAGCACGGGCACGAGATCCGGGTAGGGGATCTCCTGCAGTGCGTGGATGGAGACCGCGTAATCGATGTTCGCGTCCGGTAGCGGCAATCCGTCCTTGACGTCGCACGCGTGCTGGATCCCGGGACCCTGCTTCGCGTCCGAGTTGATCCAGCCCGGCTCACCATGGGCACCGCACCCCCAGTTGAGTCGACGGACCGGCGAGCTCGTCATCGAGGCCCCATGTCCAGCAGGACAGCGGCGTTCAGGGCGGTGGTCAACCAGTCCGTGCGGTGCTCGTGCGGAGGGGTCCAATCCGCGCCCCAACCCAGCCACTGGACCGCGACGATCAGCCGACAGGCCTGAAGACTCGACTCGAAGGTGGCCCGGTCCGTTCGATACTCGGTCGGCAACGCCTCACGGTACGCAGCCGCGATTCGATCGCGCGCGGGCTCACTCCAATCTCCGGCGGTCAGGGCCGCCAGGTCGAAGAGCCCGGGGCCGAAGCCGGCGAGCTCCCAATCGACTGGCCGGACGACAGCCGACCCCCGCTTCTCTTCGAGCAAGACGTTCGAGGGATAGAAGTCACCATGTATGAGGGTCCGGGGGAGCTGGAGGACGAAGTCGACCGCCCGGAGGTAGGGTCCCGCGAGTCGCTCGAGGGCGCGCCGCGTCCCCTTTTCCGCGCGCGCGCTGGCGAATTGGCAAGCACGAGAGTACCAACCTCGCAGCAACCGCGGCGTATATTCCAGAAGCCGTGCGGCGCGGCAGGCCACCTGAAAGCGCGTGATGGCCTGGCCTCTCGCGTGAAAGCCCGCGAGCCAGGCCGCGACTTCCTCCCAGCGCTCGATCGCCTCGAACTGGTATAGCTCACGACCACGTATCCGCTCCAGGAGGAGCCATGAGCCGGGGGTCGCCCCGCGCGCACGCACGACCCCATAAAGGAATGGGACGTCCGGCTCCCGGTCCGCGAGCAGCGCGCGGTAGACCAGCACCTCTCTCATGCCATCGTACACATGAGTGGGCTTGCCATCGGATCGATCGGCGAGCGATCCGCCGACATCGATTCGTTTGAGCATCAGAGGCAGCGTGGATCCATCGGCTAGCTCGCCTTCCGCCTCGAGCAGGGTGTGGGTCGTGGCGTAGCGCGACCGTCGCCACCGAAGGCCGGCCATTCGCGGGCGTCGTCGGTCCCGCCCCAGCGTCTCCGCGATCGCGAGGGCGAAATCCGTGTCGTCCGTGCCCGGGAGTCCGGGGCCGGGTGACGACGTGGCGGACGTCAAGCGATCCCCACCCGGCCCAACAGAGCCGTGAGAACGCTGTCCGAATCGAAGTGGCTCCGCGCGAGCGCACGGGCTGCGCGGGAGTGTGGCCTGTAATCGCGGCGGATGGCTCGAAGTCCCTCCGCCGCTTCATCCAGGGTCGTGAAAGCGCACAACCCGGCACCCGTCGGCAGGTAGCGCGAGAAGCCGGTCTCCTGCGCGAGGACCGGCCGGCCCGATGCCAGATAGCAGACGCTCCGATCGGAGAACCAGCCGCACGCGGCTTCGACGTATCCGGACTTGGCGACGCCGAGCTCGGCGAAGGAGTCGACGACGAAGCGGCGGTAGCGGTCGGGAGTACCAGCCGACTGCGTGGGATCCACGAGGACCCAGCCGCCGGCACGCAGCGAGGCCAGGTCGTCTCGTTCGTCGGGGTGTACGGTGAGCGCCAGCCGAACGCGCTCGTCCGCCAGTCTGGGCAGCTCCATCAGGGGACGGAGCGCGTGCGCCTTCTGCCCATAAAAAACGCCTTCGTGTCGAATCGAACCGTATGCGCGCCAGTTGGCCACCGTCGTGAACGACGCCTCGGCGGGCTCGCGGTTCGACTCGACGAGCGGCCAATACGGGAGCACCACGGGGGGTAGCGTCGGGATCCAGCTCCGCCCGCACGTCGGTATCGTGCAATCCGCCTCGGCCAGACCCGGCCCCACCGTGGCGAAATGCGTGTGACCCTCCAGCCCCAGATCCAGCCCCTCCACGGCGCTCCACAGCTGCGTGAAGCCGGGGTCGAGATCCACGTACAGGCGGGTGGGGATCGGTCCGGTGATCTCCCGGTCGCGGAGGACGCCGGACAGGTTGACGAGCAGGTCGGCGCGTCCGGCCGCGTCGATCACGCTCTCGTACGGCATGCCCATGGCCCTGCGAGCGCCGGGGACGAGCAGCGCGGCCCTTCCGGCGAGACCGAAGCGTCGGCAGACACGGCCGAAATACTCCTCGACCGCCGGCCCGGACACGGAGTCATCGAGCGGCTCGACGAGGGTGACCTCCCAGCCAAGCCGCCGGAGCCCCAGGGCGTATTGAAGCACCGCCCAGGTAGCGCCACCCTGCCCCGGGGTCCCGGCGAAGCGGCCGCTCACGATCGCCGTCCGTCGGCGAGACGAGGCGGGGATCAAGCCGCCCTCTCCACGGGTCCGACGCGATCGAGAAACTCGCCCAGCACTCGGCTCGAGTCCAGATAGTGCTCGGCGAGCGCCCGGGCGGCGCTCGAATGCTCATCGTAGTCCCGCCGGATCCGGGCAGCGCCCGCGACGGCGTCCTCGAGGGTCCGGAACGTGAGCAGGCCGGCGTCGGTGGGCAGGTCCGAGAACCCGGTGTCCTCCACCAGCGCGGGTCTACCGGAGGCCAGATAATGGGCCGTCCGGTCGCTGAACCACCCGCTTAGCGTCTCGACGTAGATCTCCTGGGCGGCGGAGAACTCCGCATCGGATGCTTGGATGTAGCTCCGGTACGTGGCCGGATCCGGCACCACATCCCGCGGATCCACCAGCGACCATCCGTGCGTCCGCAGGGCATGCAGATCGACCGAGTCGCCGGGGTCGATCTGGAGGGCGATCTCGAACCGCCCCTCGGCTCGTCTGGGGACGTCCAGGTACTCGCGAAACCGGTGCGCTTTCAGGCCCAGTCGACGGCCATCCCGGTGGAGAGAACCGAACGCGCCACGCCAGCTCGCGACGGTTGTGAATCGGGGCTCCCGGCCAGCGTATCCGGCGCCCTCGGACGAGGGCCATTCCTCCATGAGCACCGGCGGCCGGAATGGCTGCCACGCGAGACCACCGTCGGGTATCGCGCACCCCGCGAGCCCCACGTTGGCGCCCACGGTGAAGAAGGCCGTGTGGTCCCCGAGGCGTCCTCCGAGACCCTCGTCGTGCCAGAACTGGGTGAAGCCGGGGTCCAAATCGATGTACGCGCGGCGCGGCACGCGAGTCATGAACGGTTCGAGCGTCAGGTGGCCGCTCATGTTGACGAGCAGGTCGGCGTCGCCCGCCAGGTCGGCCAACTCCCCCGGTCCGAGCCCCGAGACCGGCTGCCCGTCTCGGGTCACGAGCGCTGACCGCTCCCCCAGTCCGAACTCACGCATCACGGCGTCGAAGTGGGCGCGGTGACCGCTGTCGCTCGGCGCGCACCGCTCGCCCAAACCGTCGGTGCATAGGCCCGGATCGATCTGCTCGAGGAAGTACACTTCCAAGCCGAGGCGCGCGAGACCGACCGCCCAGGTCATGCGAACCCACGCTTCGCCCGCGTTTCCGAGCTTGTTCGCCACCGCGCCCGCCACGATCGCGATCGTCATACGCGACTCACCCTGGTCCGACCGTGATGGGGGGTTGGGACGTCGGTCCTTGAGGATCGATCGGGCCCTGCGGAAGCGAAGCCGCCATTTCGTCCAGCAATCGTGCGAGCACGCGGTCGCTGTCGAGGTAGGCCTCGGCCAGCTCGCGGGCGGCACGCGCGTGGCGCTCCCAGTCGGCGTCGATCTGCGCGACGCCCACCACCGCACCTTCGAGGTCCGCGAACGAGAGCAGTCCCTCACCGCTCGGAAGAGCCGCTTCGAAGCCCGTGTCCGATGCGAGCACGGGTCGCCCACTGGCCAGATAGCAGGCCGACCGGTCGCTGATCCAGCCGCTTCGGGTCTCCGTGTAGAGCGCCTTCGCGACCATCAACTCGGCACGCGAGCCGGCGATGAAGCCCCGATAGGCGTCGGGCCCGCCCGCGACGGTCAGCGGGTCCTGGATGGTCCACGCCGATTCGCTCAGGCGAGCGAGATCCGCTCGTTCGTTCGGGTGGATGTCCAGCGCGACGCGGAACTGCTGGCCTGTCCTCGAGGGGAGAGAGAGGAGCTCGCGGAATGCGTGCGCGCGCAGACCGTACGTATGGCCTTCGAACTCCAGCGAGCCGCTGTCGCCGCGCCATGTCGCGACCGTGGTGAAGCCGTCGCCCGGGTCCACGACCCGGGGCCACTCCTCGAGCACCACCGGGGGTAGCGTCGGAATCCACTCAACTCCGCACGCTGGGATCGTGCAGCCGGCGGACCCGATGCCCGTGCCGACGGTGACGAAGGCATCGTGCCCGGTGAACAGGTCCACGAGCCCCAGTTGGTGCCACATCTGGCCGAACCCGGGATCCAGGTCGACGAACACTCTGCGCTCGGGAGCGGAAAGGACCTCCTCGTCCGTCCAGTAGCCCATGAAGTTCAGGAGGAAGACCGAGCTCAGCGCATGGTCGATGACCGAGTCGCGCGACCGACCCAGATAACCCTCACCCTCGCACAGAAGGGCCCATGCGTCCGTCAAGCCGAAACGGTCCATGCAACGAGCGAAGTAGGCCAACTGGACCGAGTAGCGCGGCGCGCACGGGTGACCGGCGGCGTCCGTGCACATGTCCCGCTCCAGCCGGTCCAGAAACAGTACGTCCCAGCCAAGCCTCCGCAGCCCCAGCAGGTACTGGAGAAAGACCCACACATGGCCGGCGCGGCGGTACCGCTGCGCGACGCCGCCTGCGACGATGATGCGTCCCCTGCTCCGAGCGACGCGGCTGCTCATGCGCGGGCCTCAGGCGCCCACGCCCGCGACGGGCGGTGGGATCAGCGCCGGCTTGTCCAGGTATCCGAACGCCCCCAGCGCCGGTCCCAGAGACTCATCGCAAGCCCGTAGCAGGTCGGGTGGCAGGTCCCGGCGCCAGCGTCCCACCGACGACGCGGGGTCTCTCGCGGTGCGGTGCTGCTCCACGCCCGGCATCCCGCGGGCCGCGTCCTCGAGCAGGGTACCCGCGGTGGACTCATCCGCCGGGAGATCCAGGTATTCGAGAAGCCGTATCACGGTCGGGATGGGGCGCAGGATGAGGTCCTCGTACCGCACCAGGTGTGCCTTGTCCGAGCGCGCCTCCCACTGGCCGCGGATGGCTTCCGCCTGGGAGGTGAATTGACGGATCCAGTCCGAGTCGCTCTCGGCCCGGTCGCGGCCCCAACCGGTGTGCCCGCGTTTCTCGATAAAGGCGAGGATGGAGCAGACCACGTCCCGGAAATCACGCACCAGCACGATCTCCTTGGGCGCGGAGTAGAGCTCCCAGACCAGGTCCGGGATGTGCCCGCGCATCATGAGCTTCTCGGCATAGTAAACCGGTGTCTCGAGCTCCGAGAGACCGGCGATCTCGCCGTACAGGGTGTCGATCTGCCGCTGACAGAAGCTCGCCAGATCCCGCGCCCGGGTCCCACTCAGGCGGGCATCCAATGCCGGGTCCATGGGAGGCGGCCTGAAGCCGGGGCCGCCCGCCCACCAGTTGTCGCCGAGATCGGTCGGGATCGTGAGCTGTCGCAGGTAGCTGTCGGGGTCGACGAGCGTGCGGAACAGCTCGAACCAGTACATGGTCACCCGCGCTTCGTACGGGAAGCGGCCATGCACGACGATCTTCGGACTCGCGTCCAGCAGCCGCATCATCCAGGTGGAGCCGCTCCGGCCCAGGGTCGTCAGCATGAGCGGCTGTAGCCGCGGCGCGTAGTCGCTCATCAGCTCGGGGCGGCGGCCCTCGATCGTCGCCACGGTCGCCCTGCGACCGTTCTCGAACACCACCCGCACGAGCAACGTGAAGTCCCGAGACAGACCCGCCAGACCGATCAGACACCTGAAGCCCGAGCGCTCGACTCCCGGGGCGCCGGCATGCAGTTGGGCGATGTCCGGACGCTCGATGTCCACGGGTCCACGGGCCACGGTCACGCCGCGGTCCAGGACCTCGACTTCAGCGACAGCTGCGTCCGCGCCTACGGCCCACCCGCGGATGGCGAGGTGCGAGGCCGTCCTGGTACCCGTGTGCCGGGGCTCATCCAGCCCGTGCGCCTTGAGTCCCTCGGTTCCCGCGGGTGATTTGACGATGCTGTGGATGTCGAACCCGTTCACTCGTCCGCCCCCCCGTCTTCCGTTTCTTCCCCGTCACCCGGCGGGCACGCGCCGCCGGCCATCGCCTCGTACGGAAACGCCGCCCGAGCTTCCTGGATGGTCTCGTCCCACAGATGAGTGTGCAGCCAGGCGTTGAAGCGGGTGTTCAGCGAGCGTGCCGCCGATGGATACGACTGGCCCTCGAGGTGGTACAGCTCCGCATCGGGCAGATACCAGGATGCGAGCCCTCGCTCGAACAGCCGCAGGCAGAGGTCCGAGTCTTCGAAATCCCCCTGTACGTAGACACCTCGCAGTCCGCCCAACTCCTCGTAGAGAGCCCGCTCCAACAGCACGCAGGCACCGGTCACCGCCGGTACGCGTCGAGTCAGGTTGGCGGCAGGGAGCGACCGCGGCATGCCCTTGAAGTAGTGCATGTTCAGCCACACGTCGTTGCCCGGCTGGCGGTCGAAGTACATGCCCGCGTGCTGGAGCGTATCGTCCTCGTACAGGAGCTTCGCCCCGAGGGCTCCGATACGCGGCGTCTCGTCGTAGAACGAACGCATCTTCCCGAGCCACCCCGGGTGGTGCGGCAGCACATCCGAGTTGAGCAGCAGAGCCAGCCGCCCACGCGCGGCTCCAACCCCCAGGTTGTTCGCCGCTGAAAAGCCCCCGTTCCGATCCAGCGTTACCACTCGAAACGGCACGCGATACAGGTCGTGGAGCTGCGGTGCCGAGATGGCCAGGGCGTCGGCCTGATCGGGCGAATCCAGCACGTAGATGAGGTCCACCTCTCGCATCGCCGGATCGTGCACGAACTGAGCGAGCTGCGCCTCCAGGAACTCGAGGCGTCGGTACAGCGGGACGATGATCGAGATCTCGGCGGCGGCGGGCGTCGCCCCGTACTCCGTGATCTCCGCCACGGCCACTTGATCCATGAGGCGCGTCTGCAGTCGGTTCAGCGCGGGCGCGAGGTGGTCGGTCAGGAGCGTCTCGGCAGGCCGGGTCTCGCCACCGAGCTGTTTCAGAAGCGCTCGCCGAACACGCTCCGGATCCTTGATCACCGGAGGGGCGGCCGTGACGGCCCGATCACCCTCCGCGTTCGTCATCTCGACCCGCCAGCCGTGCGGGAGCCGGCTCGGCCCTCGTGTTCCGAAACGCGCGCAGAAGCCCGTCGAGGTGGAATGTTCGGCGCCCGCGGGTGCATAGAACTTCTCTACATCGGGGCGCCGGAACCTGTGCAGCGTGTCGAACACCGAAACCCGGTGTCCCTCGGGCGATACGAGCCGGAGGTCCACGACGCGGGCCTCGCGGTCGTGCAGCCAGCCTCGCACGAAGAAGGTCTCCTCGTCGATCGAGAAGATCTCGTCGACGTGCAGGCCGCGCGGCTCCTCGGATGCGATCACCACAGGATCCGGAGACTCGCATAGCAGATCGCGTGCGATGGCGAGGGCGCGGCTGGTCTCGAACGGGACCGGCAGCCCGAGCTTGCGTGGAACCCCCGCCAGGAAGTCCGCCAGACGCCCCCGATCCCTGGCCGGCAGTGGCACGAGCCCGCCCAGGAGCAGGGTGTCCAGGTCGGTCAGCGACTTGGAGAGGTCCGAGGGACCGAGCGTCAGGACTCGGTCGCCGGACCGGACCGCAAGACGTCCCATACGGGAAGCGGCTCGTGGGGGCCGGAGCAGGCGCACGGCGACCACCTTCGCGGGGCTTGGATCCTCCGGAGGGGGATCGGAGCGCGCGTACGACTCGAAGCATGCGTCGAGGGACTCGAGCTGGCCGTCTCGCTCGAGCGCGAACTCGATCTCACCGTCCGGTGCCGGGAACCAGCCCACGAGGATCAGAATTTCCTCGCCCAACCAGGCGGCGTAGTCCACCCAACCACCCAGGCTGTCGGGGATCCACGCGGACTCCGCGACCGCGCTCCCTGGGGCTGCCACCCCGACCGATCCTCTCGTCTCATCCGGCCGATCGGGTCTCATGCAGCCGCCTCCGAGCGCTTCCGCTCCATCAGCTGGCGGTAGATGGCCGAGATCGACTTGACCGCATCTTCCATCCAATACACCTCGGGAATTCCGGTCTGGAGGCGAGCCCACAGCTCGGGGTCACGAGCCGCCCGCGCGATCGTGCGCGCGAGGGAGCGCGGATCCCCGGCCCGGAAGTGCAATCCGCTGACGCGGTCCTCCACTTTCTCCGCCATGCCGCCGATATCGCTGCAGATCACCGGTCGCCCGTGCATGAACGCTTCCTGAATCACGAGCGGGGAGTTCTCGAACCAGATCGAGGGGATGACCACCCAGTCGATCGCGCGCATCAGATCGGGCAGCTCGGATGGCTCGTAACGGCCCACCATGGTGACGCGCTCGCGAGTCGCGTCGAGCTGCTCCTCGAACTCGCGCCGAAACTCGGGGGACCGGAACTCCAGATTCGCGCCATGTAGCCAGACGCGGGGCCGGGGGTCCGTCACGACCTCGTCGGCCAGGATTTTCATGGCCTCGAGGAGGACCGTCACTCCCTTGAACGGGCTCAGCTGCCCGAAGAACGCGAATCGATTGCGGGGGCGCTCGGGATCGTCGAGTTCGATCGACCCCGGCTCGGGCTCGGGCGGACGAATCCGTCCGTTCGGCTCGAAGCGCAGCTTCTCCCGCGGGATGCCCCAATCCACGTAGCGGTCCACCAGGAAGCGGCTCGGCGCCAGGAAGAGGTCCACCAGCTCGAAGTGGGATTGGATGAAGCGCTTTCTGGCAAGGAACGCCTGCGGCGATATCTCGGGGAAGCACTCGTGGCAGCGCCGCGGCGAGGACTCCATACAAGGGCGGTCGTTCATGGTCCGCAGCATCTGACCATCCCGATGGCAGATCGGCAGGTACTCGTGCAGCGTGTACACGATCGCCGAGTCCGGGAGCGTGTTTCGGATCTCGCGCAGGATGTCGACTCCCAGAAACAGCGTGTGCTGGAAGTGGACCACGTCGGGACGATACGAGAGCAGGACATCCCTGAAGCTCTGCGTATACAGGCGCTTGTCCGGGACCGTCATGCGAAACAGATCGAAGGCGGAGCCCTCGGTATGGAAGAAGAGCTGGCCCTCGTCCTGGTTCACCCGAGACAGACGCGTCCCCGGGTGAGGAGCTGCCGCACGTGATACCGGCGGGCCGTTACGCGCCAACAAGACGGGGTCGAACTCGCCGGCCTTTTTGACGCCTTGGTACAGCTCCAGAGCGTAATTTTCTACGCCGCCGGGAACGATGGACGGGTGATTGTGGGTCACGTAGAGGACCCTCGGTCGTTCGCTGGATGCCGAGCTCACGCCAGCCCTCGCGTCCCGGTCCCCGCTTCATCCAAGGCGTAGACGCGCGCGGTGTCTTCCCGGTGTGCTACCAGCCGGTAACGAGCCTCCAGATAACGGCCGAATGCCTCGTAATGCTCCAGCCACCAGTAGCTCGCGTGGGGGAGAACGAAGTAGCCGACACCGAGCGCCTTGAGCCGCTCCAGATGCTCGATGGCCGCCTCGCTGTCCTTTGGGTGATAACCCGCCCAGGTACCGTCGTCATCGGCGGGGAAATGACGGCCGATGCGGCCGTCGAGCTTGAGCAACATCGAGTCACCCCGACTGACCACCGACACCTGAGATCCCGGCGGGATGGTCGCCTCGATCAGCGAGCGGACGCGCTGGACCAGCGCATCGTAGTCGACGGGGCCGTTCGCCCGGTCTGCCCAGGGCGTGCCCGTGCCGAGCCCGGAAGTGTCGCCGCACACCCTCGGCTCCGGTCCGCCGGCAGCGGCGCCCGAGCGACTCCCCCTCGTCCCGAGCGCAGCAGTCTCACGGTGTAGCGCCGCGAGAATGGCACCCAGCTCGTTGATCCGGCGGGCGAGGTGTTCCTGCGATTCGAGCAGGCGCCGCTGTGAAGCGAGCAGAGCCGCCTCCATCCCCTGGATGCGACGCTCGAGCTCCTCGTAGCGGTCCGAGTCGGGCTCGCGCCGAGCCACCGCCAGGGCGGCGACCGCTTGTGCGGCAGCCTCTGCGCTCGCCAATCCGTTCGTCTTCATCGGCTTCCCCATTCGGTCAATAACTCCCTGCGGAGGTCACCCGACCCTCGTCCTGCACGGTGCGCTCGTGGGCGGTGCTCGCCCGCGCCGCGCTCGAGGTCCGGTCTCCGGTCGTGAGCCTGTAGATCACACCCGCCGCATCGTCCGCGATCGTGCGGTAGTATCGTTCCAGGTGTTCGTGGAAGTCCGGGTACTTTTCGAACCACCACCTCGCGTTATCCGGGATCAGCAGGTAGTCGCCTTCCCCCCGCCCGCGCAGCGCTTCGAGCTGCGAGATCGCCTCCTCGCTCGAGGCGGGGTGGTGGCCGGCGTACACGCCGTCTCCGGTCTGTGGGAAGTGCGTGGCCCGAGCGCCCTCGACCGCGACCAGCTCGGGGTCTCCGTGGCTCACGACGAGTAGGGCCGCTCCGCGGGGGACGCTCGAGTCGGCGAGACTGCGCGCACGGCGGACCTCCGCGCGGTGCCGGAGATCGCTTCCGGCCACGAACGCCGGGACCTCGCCGAGCGGGCCGGCTCTCGAGCAGGCCACAGCCTCCTCGAGAGCCAGGAGCCGGGACTCCAGCGCTTCATCCCGCCGGAGCTCGGTGCGAGGGTCGGGATCTCCCGTTCCCGAGGGCGTCACATCGGCACCAGCCCCCGTCAGGCGTGTGTCCCCGTCGGTGGTGGAGGCTTCGGGGGGAATGCCCAACTCCAGATGCGCCACGCGGGCCATCAGGCGAGTGGCCTCGCCCAGGAGCGCGCGCACCTGTCGGGAGCGTGCCGCGAGGATCGCCTCCACGTCACCGGTGCGGGACCCGGGGTCGAAGAAGGCGAGCTCCGGGGCGACGTCCAGGGCGTGTGGGTACGCGGACTCGTATGCAAAACGGATCAGGCCGTCGGCCAGATACTGGTCCACGTCATCGGGACGCACATGCTCCGACCACTGTTCCCGGTATCTGCGCACATTGTCGCGGTCGTGCCCGAAACGGCCCTCGGAGACGGATTCCAGGTGCTCAACCACGCACTCGGGGCAGTAATGGATCTCGCTGCCGGCTTCCCCCAGACGCAGGCAGAGATCGACGTCCTCGAACCCGTTCCGGTAGCCCTCGTCGAACCCTCCCACACGATCGAAGGCATCGCGGCGGACCAGGATGCACGCCGCGGTCACCGCCTGGAGGCGTCGGGCCCGGTTCACCGCGGGGTGATCGCTCGGGAAGCCCGCGTACAGGTGGCGGGGATACCCATCCTGGCAGAAGACCACCCCGGCGTGCTGAACCGCCCCGTCAGGGTACAGGAGCTTCGCCCCCAGGGCGGCAGCTTCGGGGTGCGTGGCGGCGTAGCTCGTGAGTGCGTCGAGCCAGCCGGGATGCGGCCGGGTGTCGTTGTTCAGGAAAACCAGCCAACCGGCTTCGGATGCGGCCGCCCCCGCGTTGCAGGCGACGGCGAACCCGGCATTCTCCGGGTTGTCAACGACCCGAACCGCGTCCCCTCGCTCTGCGAGCACGCGGAAGGTGTCGTCCGTCGAGCCGTCATCCACGACGATCACTTCGTGCGACACCGCGGGGGGGTGCGCGAAGATGACTTCCAGACACCGGTCCAGCAGGGCGGCGGCGTTGAAGGTCGGGATGATGATCGAGCACTCGGGCATCATCGACGCCCCTCGCGGTTGGCATGACTCTCCGGCCGGGGACCGGCCTCCATCAGTGGACCGGTCAGACGGTACAGCACACCGGTCCCGGGCTCCTCGGCCACGACGCACGCGTGGCGACGGAGCCGCTCGGCCAGCTCTTCGTAGTGCGACAGCCACCAGAGGGACGTGGCCGGGAGCAGCAGATAGCCCGCGCCCCCGCGCCGAAGCTCTTCGAGGTGCGTAATCGCGTCCCACGCCGTAGCCGGGTGGTGGCCGGCGTACCCGCCGCCGGGGGCCTGCGGGAAGTGGGCGGCACGGTGGCTCTGGAGCTCCACGAGCGCCTCATCGCCGCGGCTCGCCACCAGCACCATCTCCCGCTCTGGCACGTGCCGGCTCACGAGATCCAGCGCATGCGCCCGCTGCCGCTCGTAGTCGGGGTTCGATCGTCGGCCGTAAGGCGGCGGCGGCTCACCCCATTTCCGCTCGAAGCGGGCCCGGTTCTCGCGCAGCAACGCGTCGTACTCGCCTTCTCCGACAAGCGCCCCGAACGATCCCTTGTCGAAGTGGTGCATGAACACGTCTTCGGCGGACACGAGTCGGAGACCTGCTCCCCGGATCCGGTGGCAATAGTCGTCGTCCTCGAGGGTGCCGAGTCCAAAGCGCTCATCCAGGGCCCCGATCCGCTCCCAGGTCGAGCGGCGCAGCGCGAAGCAGAACATCGTGAGAGACGGGATGTCCCGCGGTTCCCCCGCGTGCCGCTCCCGGCGTTCCCGGGCGAACCGCATCAAGTCGCCGTATGTGTCGTACGAGGCGTCGATCTGCGCCTCGTTGCAGATCCGGTTCGTGACCGGCCCCACCGCTCCGACCGACGGATCGGACAGGTGCCGCAGCAGGTCGCCCAGCCACCAGCGTGGAGGGATCGTGTCGTTGTTGAGCAGGACCAGGGCGGGGGCGCGAGACATCTCCATCCCGAGGTTACACGCGGCCGCGAACCCGAGGTTGCTGTCGGACAGCCGGACCCGGACCCTCGGGTGCGAGCGGGCGAGATCGCGCAGGTATGCCGGCGTGTCATCCGTGGACGCGTTGTCGAGGACGATGAGCTCGTAGTCCCCGATTTCCGTGTTCGCGAGCAGGCTCTCCAGACAGAGTCGGGTCAGGAGGAGCCCGTTGTGCGTGACGACGATCACGCTCGCCCGTGGCTTGACCGATGGCTCGTCCCCGGGTGGAAGCAGCGCACCCGACGACCCTGGCCACGGGCGGTCGAGCACGAGCCGGGCGCTCTCCTCCGAGAGCCGAACGGGATTCCGTGACACCGGCTCGAGCACCAGCTCGCGGGGGAATGCGTCGACGTTCTTCAGCACGGGGCGCACGCGCGGGTGGGCGGTAGCGGCTCCAATCTGGTCCAGCATGTGTCCGAGCACTCGACCCGCGTCGAAGTACTCGTTCGCGATGTCCTCGGCGGCTCGCGCGTGCCCGTCGTAGTCAGAGCGTATCGCCTCGAGCGCCGCCCTCGCTTCGTCGAGCGTGTCGAACGCGAACAGACCGAGGCCCGTGGGGAGAGTCTGACCGAGACCCGTATTTTGGGTGATGACGGGGCAGGCGGCAGCCAGGTACGTGGCGCTGCGGTCGCTGAACCAGCCGCTTCTGAGCCTTACGTTCTGGTCCTTCGCGACCGTGAACTCCGCCCGTGAACCCTGAATGTAGGCGCGGTACGCGTCGAGATCCGCGGAGAGCGGCCCTGCATCGCGAACCGCCCAGCCCACCGCTTCGAGGAGGTCTCGGTCCTCTCGCTCGACACCCGAGAGCGCAAGCTCGAACGAATCCGGGGCAGCCGACGGCAACTCGCGTACCTTCTCGAATTGCTCGTGCTTGCTCCAGCGATACAGCTCGCCGCGGAACCGGATGTCGCGCCATTGCCGCCAGCTGGCGATCGTCGTGATGAGCTCGCGCTCACTCCTCGCTTCCGGCTCTGTGCGCCACAGGTCGAGCACCACCGGTTGCCGGGTGGGCCGGAAGCGGAATGCGGACGAGTCGGGCACCCCACAGTCCCCGTTCCCGAGGTTCTCCCCGAAGCTGAAGTGGGCGAAGTGGCTCGCGAGGAATCGCGCCGTGCTCTCGAAGCGGTGGAAGAGCTCGAGCTGCGGGAGCACCGGGTCCGTCTCCACATAGACGAGGCGATCCCGGTCGTGTCCGGGCCGCGGTGTCGTGCCACCGTGCAGGTTCAGGATCAGCGAGGCCCGGTCGTAAAGCCGGGCCAGCTCTTCCGGCGTCATCCCGAGGCAGTCACCGTCCGCGTGTAGCGCCTCGTACGCCCACCGATCCCCAAAGCCGAAGCGGCTCAAGTGACGGTCCAGGTATGCGGCGGCCCCACGCACGCCGAAAGGATCGCCCGGCTTCACGAATGCGGAGGGTGTGCGGGCGTGCGCCTCGACGTAGTACACGTCGTACCCCAACCGGCGCAGACCGATGAGGTAGTGCAGCGTCTGCCACACCACCCCGGCGACCGGCATCGGTGTCATCATCCCCAGGACGACGGCGCGTGGGCGCCCGAGCAGTCTCATCGGGCACTTCCGACGCTGCGGACGAGCTCCGGCCCCGCCTCGGACTCGGGCTCCTGGCCCGCCGACGCCTCCGGCCCCGGATCATGCTGCGGTGCCGATCGGGCATGACCGGCCTGTACGTCGTGCAGCTCCCGGAAGAGACCGTCACGCGCGAGCAATTCCTCGTGGCTCCCCTGCTCGACGATTCGGCCGCCGTCCATCACCAGGATCCTGTCCGCGTTCCGGATCGTGGACAGGCGGTGCGCTATCATGAACGTCGTGCGCCCGAGCATGAGCCGTTCGAGCGCGTCCAGGATCACGCCCTCGGTACGCGAGTCGATCGAGGAGGTCGGCTCGTCGAGGATCAGGATCGGGGCGTCGCGCAGGAACGCTCGCGCGACCGAGATGCGCTGGCGCTCGCCGCCCGACATCTGGACTCCTCGCTCACCGAGCGCGGTATCGTACCCCTTCGGAAGCCGCTCGATGAACCCGTGCGCGTTGGCGGCCCTGGCGGCCTCGACCACTTCGTCCATGGATGCGGACAGGCGCCCGTAGAGGATGTTGGAGGCGATCGTCCCGGAGAAGAGGAGGGGCTCCTGGAGCACGATGCTGACCTGGTCTCGCAGCGAGGCCAGCGTGATCTGACGGATGTCAGTCCCGTCCAGGAGGATGTGCCCCTCACCGGGCTCGTAGAACCGTGGGATGAGGCTCACGAGCGTGGTCTTGCCCGCGCCCGTGGGCCCGACGACGCCGAGCTTCTGGCCGGGCTCGGCGGTGAACGAGATCCCCTCGAGCGTCCGGTCGCGGCCGTCGTAGCTGAAGCCGACATCTTCGAACACGACCTCGCCACGAGCGCGCGGGATCACCAGGGCCCCGGGCAGATCACGGATCTTCGGCTCCTGATCCAACACCTTGTACGCGATCTCGAGGCTGATGAACCGATCCTGGAACGACCCGATCGTGTTCGCGATCGCTTCGAGCGGGCCGTAGATGGAGGCGATGTAGGCGAGCACGACCAGAAGCTCGCCACCCGTGAGCCGTCCCTCGGTGATCTGCCACACGCCGAACCCCAGCACGACGGCCGCCCCCGCCGCCGTGGTCGTGTTCACGATCAGCGAGAACAGCGTCTGGCGGACGGTGACCTTCACGCGCTCATCGATGGCACGCTTGCCCTGCTGGCGAAAACGGCGGAACTCGTGGCTCTCGCGCCCGAAAGCCACGATGACCCGCATCATCGAGATCGCCTCGTGTACGATCGAGAGCGACTCGCCCTCGAGTCCCTTCACCTTCCGGAGTCGCTCCTGGATGTGGGTCATGTAATAGCCCACGGACCAGTACAGGAACGGCACCACGACCAGCGAAAGGAGGGCGAGCTGGTGGTGGATCATCCAGGTCAACCAGAACATCCCGATCAGCGTGAGGGCGCTCTGCGCGAGGGGCAGCACGGCCATCACCAGACCGGCGGCCGCATCCGCCTGGAAGTTGATCGCGTAGATCAATCCTCCCGCGCGACGCTTGTCGTGGTAGGCCATCTCGAGCCGCTGCGCGTGCTGGAACAGGTCGCTACGGAAGTTCAGCACCATCCCCTGCTCGAGGCGCGTCTGCACGTAGCTGTTCAGGACCGAGAAGCCGTTCTGGGCCAGGGTGAGCCCGAACCCGCCCAGGACCACGGCGCCGATGAGGAGGAGCTTCTGCTCCATCAGGGGCTGGAGCACCGGTGCCACGATGCCGGGTGGCGGGTGCGAGCCCAGCACGCTGTCGAACAGGATCTTGAGCGGCCACGGCTCCAGCAGCGCGAGCAGTGACACGCCGATCGTGAGGACGCCTGTCACGACCGCCGAGCGCCAGAACGGCTTCAGATATCGCAGCACGCGGAGGAAGTACTTCACCCGACTGCCTCTCGGGGGTCGGTCTTGGGCGAGGGGTCCGAGTCCGCATGCCCCGGTCGGTCGGTCTCCGGGCCATCGTGCCTCGGTCCCGAGTCACGTGCGACCGCGGGTGTCGTGGCCATCCGCCCGTTGGACTCGTACCGCGGCCGGCCTGAGACCGTGGCGCCGCCGGTGGTCCGGACGTCGGCATCGTGCATCGCGTCGAGCGCTTCGAGGACGGCGGTCATCGCGCCGCCACACTCGAGAACGATCCGTACGGCGAACAGTACGAACGCGAGAGCGAGCAGGACCCCGGCAAACACCGCACCCGCCGCGAGCGCCCACCCGGTGAGAGCCGCGAGGAGACCGAGCGACCCCGAGCCGGGACGCGACAACGTCGGTAGCAGTCGCACACGCACGAACTGCTGACCGGCCCCATGCTCCTCGGTGCACGTGCGAATCCTGACGCGTCCGGATGGACCACCCTTGACCAGGAGATCCCAGTTATCGAAGGGGCCACCCCGCAGTACCGCGGCGCGCATCCGTCGGAGTACGAACTCGAGACGCGCGAGTCGCTCGGGAGGGGGTGACCACCCGTCGCTCCACAGGAAGACGGTCTGCGGTTCGGGCAGTACGAAGCGCCTCCGGGTTCGCAGTCGCCACGGCGTCAGACCATGGCGCAATCGCCCCCGCAGGCGGGCGGCGGGCTGCAGGAGATGTAACGCGACCGTCAGGAGCGGCCTGACGAACCGGTCGCGGGGACTCGATCCTCTCGAGTCGTCGCGCGCGTGCGCCGCGCCCGCGATCGCCTGCGGAAGCACCGCGCCCGCCGCCAGGACGAGAAGTGGCAGCGTCCATAGCAGGGGTCGCCACGCGAGCCCGAGCGCGCTGAGCCCGGCGAGCGCCAGGATCACGAGGTACCATTCCGGCGTCGAGACGAGGGAGCTCAGGAAGCCGGGCGACGGAGGGTGGTACGCCTGGAAGGGGGCTTCGCCCCAGATTCCGTGATAGATCCGCCCACGACGACCCAGACCGAACAGCCGTGGCGCCCCGTACACACGCCCGCCCCACGTCACGTGCCCGGCCGAGTTGTACTTCTCCGGCCACTTCTCCTCGAGCAAGGCCTCCGCGCGCCCGTACCCGGACTGCTGCCGCCAGTATGTCCGGACGGAGTCACGCGCGTGGTGCCATACCATCGCGGCCGGACTGAAGCCGAGCGTGTGTCCGCTCTCCTGTAGCCGCCAGCAGATGTCCACGTCATCGCCCGCTACGCGGAAGCGTGGGTCAAAGCCATCCACCTCGTCGAGCGCGCTCTTCCGGAAGGCCATATTGCAGCCGGGGATGTGCTCCGCCACCTGATCGGACAGCAACACGTGGATCGGGCCGCCGGGGGCATTCGCCACGCAGCCGGCCACGAAACCGTCCCCGGGAGGCGCCACGTTGGGCCCGCCGGCGCCCGCGAATGTTTCGTCGGCGAGCGTCATGGACAGATACGTGAGCCAATCGGAGTCCGGTCGCGCATCGGCGTCGGTGAACGCGACGATCTCGCCCGTCGCCGCTTCGATGCCCGCATTGCGGGCTTTGCTCAGCCCCTGGTTGGCCGTCCGGATCAGCTGGACGGGGAATTCGGCGGCGATGTCGGGCGTCGAGTCCGTCGAGCCATCGTCGACCACGATCACCTCGTAGTCCGGATACTGGATCGCGGTCGCTCCCTCGAGGCAATCGCGCAGCGTGCCCGCGGCGTTGAACGCGCAGATGACGATGGAGATGCGAGGGCGTTTCTCCCCCTCGATCTCGGGTGTCGCGGCAAAGGCCCGTCGCACGCTGCGGAGAGCGGGCTTGGGCTTCCGGCACTCGTCGGTCACCCCGAATCCCCACGCCTCGACATCGTGCCCGCCCGTGTGCCACTCGTCGGTCCATGAGAACACGAACGTCCCCGCGC
Source organism: Gemmatimonadota bacterium (assembly GCA_039589195.1). Lineage (GTDB taxonomy): Bacteria > Gemmatimonadota > Gemmatimonadetes > Palauibacterales > Palauibacteraceae > JBDHAC01. The sequence goes on from JBDHHV010000002.1 coordinate 56,342, forward strand.
ACCCTCCCCGGCGCGCGGCCCGGATCTGGGCATCCAGCCCGCAGGCCTGCCCGAACTCGCCGTGCGAGCGGCTGTCGAGCCCGAGCTCTCCCATGAGGAGTGGACGGTCGCCCGCGAGGTTGTGAAGGCGCGCGAGGTAAGCCGAGAGACGCTCCGCCGATTCCAGATAGACGTTGAAGCACAGGAGATCGAGGAAGTCGAGGTGGAGATACTCCGTGGATGGGTAGTTCACGTACGTGACGAGCCCGTCGGGGTCCTCGGCCTTGGCCAGGTCGTATAGCGATCGGATGTGCCGCTCGATGCGCTCGCGACCGCTCCAGCGGACGATCTGCGCGGGTGTCTCGTTTCCCACTGCGTAGCACAGGACGGCGGGGTGCCCTGCGCACGCCCGCACGGCCCGGCGCACTCGCCCCTCGATCCGGGCGACGCGGCCCGGCTCGTCGAGGAAGGCCACGTGTTGCTCCCAGGGGATCCCGACCATGATGCGGAGTCCCTGCCGTGCGGCTGCGTCGAGCGTCCAGCGTGGGGGCGGCGTGTACGTGCGGACGGCGTTCGCCCCCGCCTCGGCCATGTGGGCGAAGTCACGCTCGACCATCTCTCGCGGTGGAAACGGCTCCCCGTCACGGTTGCGGCGGAACGTCCCATAGGTGAAGCCGCGGACGAAGAGCTTCTCGTCCCCCGCGTACAGGAACTTGCCGGCCGCGCGCGGTCGCGGAGCCGCCTCGGCCGGTGCCTCCCTGCCGGTCGGGACGGGTCCGCCCGCGCGGCCGTTGATGGTTGGTCCGGGGTGCATGCGCGCCGAACAGCCTCCCGTAAACGGCGGACGAAACTGCGGTTACATCGCGAGCTGTGGGGGGTGTTGAGCAGCACGTATGCCAGCCGCGGTATCGAGCCCCGACCAGGCGCGGAGCTGCGGTCCCGGATCCGCTCGGCCACTGGATTCGGGGCGGGCGGGGCGTGAATCAGGAGCGCCGGAAGTCAGATCCGGTTAGGGTCTTAGGGACGATTCGGGCTCCGGCGGCGTCCCCTTCGGCACGTGGCCACGGGAAGGTGTTCGGCCACCGTGGCGCAGTCGGACGCGTCGCGGCGTGCGACGCGTCCGTGGAGGGTGGGTGCGTCACGGTTTGGCTCGGGTGTGAAAAAAGTGGCGCCTGCTAGTTCCCTTCCAGCTGTGAGAGCAATCGCGTGGCCTGTGGGTTCTCGGGATCGATCTCGAGCGCCTTCCGGACGGCGGCGAGCGCCGCGTCCTTGTCGCCCTCCTGTGTGTTCAACTGCGCGAGTAGCAACAAGCTGTTCACGGACTCCGGGTAGTGCTCGAGGTTGAGCTCCACGAGCGCTTTGGCCTCGCCGGTCTTCTGCGCCTGGGCCAGACCTCCCGCCACCAGCATGAGCGCGAACTCGCTGAAGTCGTAGGACGCGCTGCCGTAGAACTCCTCCCGCAACTCGCGATACTTGGCCACTGCGGCGTCGATCCCCTCCGCATCGATCGTTTGGACGATGACGTCGCCGATCGACCGGGGAAGCGCCTTGCCGTTGTGGCAGGTCGCGCACGTGACCTTGACGGCGGGCTCGGCGCGCTCGGCGACTTCGGTCAGCCCGGGCAGCCGCTCCTCGTTCAGGTAGTCGACCATCTGGAGCATGAAGCGCGCTTTGCGCTTGGTCTCCTTGTCATCGGATTCGAAGTCGTACTCGGAGAACGGCCGGCCTTCCTCTCCGACGTGGCAGTGCGTGCACCGGACCCCGAGCCCGATCGCGAAGCCTCGCATCACCCCGATCAACTCGCGCTGCGGGATGTCCTCCGGGAGCACCTGGAGATTGTTGAACTCGTCGGGTATCTGGGCCGCCGCGGGGCTCGGGAGGGCCAGACCCGCCCCCAGCACCACCCCCAGGGCCACAATTCGTCGCAACATTGGCATCATCGCTCTCCGTGTCTCATGACGGTCAGCCGAAGTGGCCGACCTCCATCAAATCCATACCAGGGCATACCGGTTTCATCGGGTACTCCAAACCGGCACTCTCGATGGGTGGCGATGTCGTCGCTACCCCGTTGCGCCGAAGCGGACGGCGGGAACGACGAGGCGGGAGTCCGCGGGGCCAGAACGGGGGTCCGACCGACGGCGATCCCACGCCGTGTCGGCAGCTTTCGGGGGAGCGGCCTAGAGCTCGTGCCCGAGCGCGACTCGCGCTCGCTCACGGTAGGTGCGGCTCAAGCGCAACTCCGTTCCGTCGCGCAGGACCACTCCGTAATCACCGCGCGCACGGGGGATCAGCCGCCCGATGCGATCCAATCGCACGATCGTCGAGCGGTGGATGCGTAGAAAGCTCTGGCGGTCGAGCCGCTCCTCCATATCGCGGAGCGTCGCGCGCATCAGGTGGGCGCGGCCACCCGCGTGCAAGCGCACATAGTCCCCGGCGGCCTCGACCCAGTCGATGTCCGCCGCCGGCACGAGCTCGATGCTGTCCCGCTTGCGCACGGCGAAGCTCGCTCGGGCAGGAGTCGACGGAGGACCATCACCGACCGCGTGGTTCAAGAGTGCGTGCAGGTGGCCGCCCAGCCTCTCCGCGTTTCGCTCGCGCAACCGCCGTCCGGCGTAGTGCAGGGCCGCCTCGAAGCGCTCGTCATCGAAGGGCTTGAGCAAGTAGTCGATCGCGTGCGCCTCGAACGCGCGAATCGCGTGATCGTCGTAGGCCGTGACGAAGATCGTGATCGGGACCTCGGCGGGATCGAGGCTGCTCAGCACTTCGAACCCGGTGAGTCCCGGCATCTGGATATCCAGGAAAAGGAGGTCCGGCCGGTGGGTCCGTACTGCGCTCACGGTGTCCGGCCCCGTCTTCGCTTCCGCGACGACGTCGTACTCATCGCGGTGGCGGAGCAGATTGCGGATGCGGCGACGCGCGGGGGCTTCGTCATCTGCGATCAGCGCCCGGATGGGCATCAGCCGGCGTCCGGAGAGTGGTCGGAGTCGGCCAACGCGGAATCGACGTCCCCGACGGGCTCGCGCCGATAGGGGATCTCGATCTCGACCCGCAACCCTCCGCGCGCTGATTCAGCGAGCTGGAACCGGTGATCATCGGGGTACAACTGGGTCAACCTCGCGCGCGTGTTGCTCAGCCCGATCCCGGTTCCGCCATTCACGGAGCCCTCGCGCGACAGCCCCGGCCCGTCGTCCTCCACGGCCAGGGTCAGACGGCCATCCCCCCTCCGGGCGCGTACCCGCACGCTCCCTCGCTCGGCCGATGGCTCCACTCCGTGTCGGATGGCGTTCTCGACAAGCGGCTGCATGAGGAACGGCGGGACGAGCGCGTCGGCGGTTCCCTCCTCCACCTCCCACTCGACCGCCAGCCGGTCACCGAAGCGGATCTCCTCGATCTCCACATAACGGCGCAGGATGTCGAGCTCCGCTTCGAGCGGCTGCTCCTGAACGCCCTCGCTCTCCAGGGTTGCGCGGAGTAGCTCGCTCAACCGGGCGAGCACCCTGCGGGCAGCCTTCACGTCGTCGTCCATGAGCGAGGCGACGACGTGCAGCGTGTTGAACAGGAAGTGTGGCCGGAGCTGCATCTTCAGGGCTCGGAGCTGCGTCCGCGCCAGCTCGGCGCGGGCGCGGGAGGCCTCCACCTCGCCCTCCCGATAGCGTCGGTAGTTGGCGATCGCGTGGTCGACGCCCACGATCGCCCAGTAGATGAGGAACGCGATGTTGAAGCGGGCCCGGAAGAAGGCCCAGAAGACGTCCGATGTCGAGACGTCGACGCTGTATCCACCGACCCGCCAGCTCCACTGCATCCATGCGAACACGTACAGGAGCCCGCAGGCACCTGCGGCGAAGACGTGCACGGGGACGTGGCGTCCGAGGTCCCCTCTCTCGAGCGGAAACCGCCGCGCGACGACGAGCACGAGCGGGGTGAGGAGGATCCACACCAGATACGCAGGGAGCTGCTGCGCCAGGAGTGCGCCCCACTGCGGCTCGTCCCCCAGCGAGCGATTGGCCAGGTATGAGCTGGCCAGATACGACTGGCTGGCGGCGAGGAGGCTGACGAGGGCCCACACCCCCACGATCACCGCAGCGGTCTTGAGACGCCGGGAGGCGCGCCCCGGGCTACCGCCGGTGCTGGGCTGGAAGCCTGGTGTCCGGTTAGCCACGGCCTCGGCCTTCGTACCGTGCTCGGCGGGTCTCGGGCGCGGACTCAGCCGCCCGCGCCCAAGTACCGGTCCGGGATCGCCTCGTCACCCGGGACGCCGCGCCAGAAGATGTTCACGATCCACCATCGGTCGCCGTCATGGAACAGCTGGATGCTGTTGATCCCGCGCTGGAACGGCTCGGGGTCCTCGGGAGTCCAGCGAGATTGGTACGTGCTGAAGGCGTGGGTGATGCTCTTGAACTCCTCCGTCACGCGCCCGATCTCGCTCTCGAAGAACCCACGCCGTTCCAGGAAACCTCCGGCCTGCGCGATGTACTCGTCGACGGTCCACACCTGGTAGCCGATTTCGCCGGTCTGGTTCGCACTGGTGGGAATCAGCCTCGCCTCAGGGACGTGCAGCGACCGGAAACGATCCCAGTCGCGCGCCTCCCCGGCGGGCCCGGAGATCACGTCGTACAGGGCGGCGATGATCGCGTCGACCGAAGCCACGTCCTCGGGATCGGCCGTCGGCCACTCGGCGTCCTGCGCGCCGGCACCGGCGGGAATCAGAAGAGCTGCGAGAGTCAGGGCCGAGAGACCCCGAGCCCGGACTTGCGCAGAGAACCACCTGATGTGCTGTTCTGTTGGGCTCATGAAGCCTCCGTTGATCGAGAGTCCGACGGCTGAGATTAGGGCTGTGCGAGCGGCAAGGCCAACCGTGGAGCTTTCAGCTCGACCAGCTCTCGTACTCCGCTCTCACCTCCTTCCTCGCGAGCCAGATGATCAGGAAGACGGGGAAGGCGAGCAGGATTACAAGCGCCACAGCCAGCCCGAACGCGGCGGCCGCCTGCCAGGTTCCTGGCGGGAGCCCGGCGATCTCGCCGCCGTACCGGGAGAGCCACCAGGTCGCCCATCCCATCTCGACCGCGATCCAGACGATCGCGAGAACGGCCCACTGCCTGCACCGGGATATCCCCCAGCGACGGCGGCGCCGGAGCCCGAGGCACCCCACGAGGAGGAGCACGCCCAGCGCAACGTGCGCGAGGCTGGAGACCAGCCGCCAGGCAAACGGCGGGAGCGCGCCGATGATCACTTCGGCGAGGTCGGGTCCGAAGATCTCCCGCCAGTTCTCTTCGGTCCATGTCAGGGTCACGAGGTCGTCGAGCTTGTCCACGAAGATGAGGATGGAGAGGATGATGCCGATCATCCCGATTACCTCCGGCCACCGCGACCGGGGCGGGCCGGCGGGAGTTACATAACCGGATTCGGGCTCATGCGTGGAGATCATGGAGGGACCTCCTGTCTGGGTTCCAAGATGTATCGTTCGGAGGCGTAGTGTCGATTCGCGTCATTCACCTCCACCCTCACCTATGCCTCCTCTGACCCTTTTGGTCCACCCTCCCGAGCGCCCAACCCGAATCGAAACAGCGCGTGCAGACCTACCGCGAGCAGTACCCCCAATACCACGGAGTTCGTGATCAGTAGCCGGAGGAGCAACGGCACATCGCTCAGCCATGCCTCGCCAAGACCGACTTGCGCGTAGATGGGCAGTCCCGCGGCGACGATCAGGGTCGCGCCCACGATCGTGTTGTTGGATGGGCTGTCCGGCACGCTGCCCAGGATCCGGAGACCCGAGATCGCGATCATCCCGCAGACGAGCACGAACACGCCCCCGAGCACGGAGCGCGGGAGCGCGACGAGTAAGGCCCCGAACTTGGGGCTCAACCCGTAGAGCAGCAGGATCACCGCGGCGATCCGCACGACGGTCCGGCTGGCGACTCGGGTGGCCGCGATGATCCCCACGTTCTGCGTATAGCTCGTGCAGGGGAGGCCCCCGAGGGTGGCGGCGATCGCGCTCCCCAACCCCTCGGCGAAGATCCCGCGGTTCATGTGCCGTACTTCGTATTGCTCACCGGCGACCGCGCAGGTGGCCGCGTAGTCCCCCAGGGACTCGACCATCGACCCCAGGTAACCCGCGAGCACGGCCGCTACCGCCGCGAGCGGGAAGGTCCACCCGAAACCCGGTCCTCCGTAGGGAAACAGCGCGGGCGCGGCGAGCCACGGCCGGTCGCGCACCAGCGTCCAATCGACCTGGTCGAGCACGCTCCCGAGCCCGAGACCAACGACCCAGATCGAGATGAAGATCGCGCCCCGGGCCAGGAGGCCGCCGGCCACATTCCGGAAGCGGATCTGCAGCACGGCGATCAAACCGAGGACAGCCGCGGCGAGGGCGAAGTTGATCCCGCGCCCGTCACCGACCATCAACCGCACCGCCAGCTGTCCGAGCGCGAGCGCGATCGTAACGACGACCACACCGGCCACCACGGGTGGGAAAAGACGTCGCATGAGACCGACCAGCCGCGCCCCGCCGACCGTCATCTCTATCAGACCGCCGAGGAACGCGCCGCCCCACATGGCGGCCGGCCCGATTTGGCCGGCGATCGGGGCCATGGTGCCGGTCAGCGTGGCCGAGGGACCCTGGATTATCGGGAGTCGATTCCCGATCGTGGTCTGGATCAGGGTCGCCACGCCCATCGAGAACAAACAGAAGTTGATGAACCGGGCGGAGTCTCCGGCCGACATCCCGATGGCGGCCGCCACGGCGAGGGGCAGCACGAAGGGCGAAATGTCGACCAGGGTGTGCTGCCAGCCGTACAGGACGGTCTCCCACCACGAGTCGGGGCGCTCGTTCACCCGATAGACCGGCTCGACGATCGCGGGCATTTCGTCCCACACGGAGTTCCCGGTGTCTGCGGCAGAACTTTTCAGGTGGTCTGACGGCTTTGGACGCATGGGCTCCCGGCCAGGTCGGCCTGCGCAGTTCTCGTTCGGTGCGGCTCCGGCCCGGATCGAACCCCGGCCGGACCTGACCGGGCTTAAGAGGAGGTCGCGGCCGATCGCGCGTCAACGCCCGCGCGCATCAGCGCACCCGTGCGCACCAACGTGAAAGGAGATCAGCGATGGTTCAGGCGGTGTCGGAATTCAGTCGTGGGTTGCGTTCTCTGGGGTGGCCCTGGCAGCTCTGGGTCGCCCTGGTCGCCGCCGTGAACATGATCCCGGGACTCGTCTACTTCGCGAGACCCGAGGGCAAGATCCTCTTGATCGCGATGGCCTTCGCGTTTGTCCTGATGCTCCTGATCGTGCGCGCAAAGGGATTCGTTCGACTGCTCGGGCTCGGGCACCTTCTCGTGTGGGGACCGATGCCCCCCTGGCTGTGGGGCCGCCTGCAGGAAGTCGGTACCGCGAGTGGCCTGGGGCGATGGCTCCTCGCGGTGATCGTCATGGATGGGATCTCGCTCGTGATCGACCTGATCGACGTCGGGCGGTACGCATCGGGCGATCGGGCGCCGGCCGTGCCCCCGTCGGCGGCCTGATCGACCGGGCCCGGCGCGCCCGAAAGGGATGAGTCACGAGATGGCTCGGCCGCTTTCGATCAGCCGCAAAACCGCCTCCAGGACCGGATCTCGGTTGGAAAAGTAGTCCTCCGAAGAGAGTCCTGCCGGGACATCGGGCGCAATCCACAGTCGGTCGTCGTTCGCGTGCGAATCCTGCCAGTAGCGCGACGAGATACTCCCCTGAAGACCGCTGTACGGGAGTGTCACGGGCGTCGTCTCGCCCGTGAAGTTGGGGCGTGAGCCGGTCGGCTCTCCCACGAACACCGCGTCGGTCAGTCGCTCGACCCCGTTCACGAAGTTCTGCGCCGCCGAGAACGTGTGGCGTCCGGCGAGCACGAAGATCCTGCGATCGGGAGCGCCGTGCTCGAACTGGATCAGCGCACGAACCAGCGGCCAGTTGAGGAAATTGTTCCCGCCTCCGTTCCGGCGGACGTCCACGATCACCGAAGAAGACCGGGTACGTCCCAGGGTAGCGAGCAGGGTGTCGGCGAAGTCCGCGACCGTGTTCCCACGCTCGTTCGCGACCGAGTTGTACTGCACGTACACCGCCCGGTGATCGGGGAGCTCCTCCAACCAGATGTTCCTGGCCGGGTTGCTCAGGTATAGCGGTGCGGGCGCCGAGGCCTCGGCGGGTGGCCTGGTCAGACGCCAGGTTCGTCGGGGTGGACCGGCCGTGAGGGTCACGGTGCGCGTGGTGCCGCCGGGATCGGCCACGGTCACCGACATGGCGTCGCCGTCGCGCGTCGCTCCCAGCCCCTCCAGGAGGTCGATCCGCGTGATGAGGGCGGGTGTCCCGGAGCGCACACCCATCGGGTTGTCGACCGGGACGTACGGCTCGATCCCGGGCACGAGCTCGTCCACCGGGACGCCTCCAATCTCGAGCAACCGGCTCCCGATCAGGTCCCGGGCGCCGGCGCCCGCGGCTCCCACCACGAACAACCCATCGCTGAACATGTAGAGGTCGATCGGGAGTCCGGAGAACATCACCTCGCCCTGCGGAACCGACCAGATGCCGCTGTGGCCGTCCCCGAGCATTACCACCAACCGCTTGAGCTCGTTCGCGATTTGCTCGTCCGTCAGTCGAGGGATCCGGGTCCGGATGTCCGCCACGGTCGCCTCGAAGGCCGGAGAGAACGCGGGGCGCTCGAAGGCGGCGTGCAATCGCCGGATCTCTTCGACGAGGTAGTCGAGGTCGTACAGCCAACCGTCATCCCGCGTGAGCTCACGCCTAGGCAGGAGGCCGGCGATGCGACGGTACCGGTCGTCGTCCTCATAGCGCTTGAAGGCGCGGTGCTGGCTGATCCGGTTCCGGCCCTCGAGACCATCCGCGAGCGCGCGCTCGAGCCACTCGTACGCCGCCTCCTGGTCGTCCATATCCGCGTACAGGGCCGCGATCCACGTGTCGA
>JBDHHV010000003.1:0-59359 GCA_039589195.1 Gemmatimonadota bacterium
CCATCGATGACGCGGGGTGCTCCAGCCGTGATTCGCCCCGCACCGCCGTACTGCCGTAGGAGGCGTCCATGTCCCGCAAGTACCTTTCCATGCTGGTTGGTTTCGTGCTCGTGTCCGCCGTTCCCGAGATGTTATCGGCACAAGAGCAGGAGTACGCTTCGCCGGAGGTGAAGGCGCAAATCGAGAGCGCCATGAGCGCGGGTCCTTCGTCCATCTCCGCCAACGCCCGAATCGTGGATTGGGGCATGAACGAGCTGCGAGCCGGTACGAACGGATGGACCTGCCTACCGGACAACGCGGACACGTCTGGAACCGATCCGTGGTGTATCACCGAGGCCTGGGAGAATTTTCTACACGCCTACGTGAATAAGACCGAGCCCACCTACACGGAGATCGGCTTCGCATACATGCTCAAGGGTGACACGCCGGTCAGCAACAGCGATCCGTTCGCAACGGAACCCACGGGACCGGAGGACTGGGTTACCGACCTCGGCCCGCACCTCATGATGATCGTGCCGGACCTTGCGATGCTGGAGAACATCTCGACGGATCATTTGAACGGTGGTCCGTGGATCATGTGGCCGAACACGCCGTACGCGCACATCATGATTCCGCTAGAAAGCCGGGGTCACTGAGGGTCGAGGACAGTGTCGCCGTGCCAGGTAGTGCTGGCGTAATGTTCTAACGGTGACCCGGGGGGCGATCCTGCGGGCCGCCCCCCCCGGGGCCCTTCACCTGCATCCTTGCCGCCCTCGAGTACGGGTTGCGCTCGAGCTCAGCGGGATCGCCTCAGCTGACCAACGACGTGCCCCTCGGCGTCCCGTGGAATGTCGATCCCGACCAAGGCGGACAGCGTCGGTGCGATGTCGATCTGTCGTACCGGGGCCAATTCCTGGCCGGGTAGAATCCCTCCGCCCGCCAGGAACCACACCGTCTGCATTTCTGCCCGAAGAGGGTAGTAGCCGTGTCCCCCCATGCCCATCCTCGACGCGAGCAAGCGAGCGACGCGGCTGCCGGGCTCAGCGGGGTAGAAGCCGTAGGCACAATCCAGGTACAAATCGCCGCCGGTCGGACCGCCCATCCCCAGCCCGACGACCTCTCCGGGCCGGAACACGTGTGTGACGATCCGCTCGCCCGTCTCCGGATCCGCTGCGGAGAGCAACGCGCGGGTCGCCCGCTTCAGGACGTCCTCGACCTGCTCCTGCTCCACCACGCCGTTCTTCCAGTCCGTGGAATTCACGTTCAGGAAGAAACCGCCTCCCCATGCCCTGAGTATGGACGTCTCTCCCAGGTCGACGCTTCCGTCCGCATGGCGTCGTAGCAATCCGGCCTCTTCGAGAACGGTGTTCGCCGAGAAGGCCTTGCCCGCGCCCGCCATACCGTGATCGCTGACGACGGTGACGATCGTCGATGGGTCGAGTCCGTCCAGGAGTTGGTCGAGCACATCGTCCTGTAACCGGAGAACCTCGAGATAGTAGGGCCAGATCCTGTCCGCGAGACCCGAATCGAACTTTGGACTCCGCGGATCGAGAACGCCCATCCAGGAATGCCCTGCCTGGTCGCTGAGAGCGGTGTAGTGGAAGAGCACGTCGGGATCGTAATGCTCTAGACCATGTTGTATCGCGCGTTTCGAGAGCTCGGTGGTCAGCCGGACTGTCTCCAGGAACCGCCGTTCCGCCGTGCCATCGCCCCCGGCCGCGATCGTCGCACCCAAATGCCCCCGCAGATACGAAGTGTAGGACGGGTCGTCGCCGATCGCCCCCACCGTATCGAGGAAGGCTTGTTGTTCGGGAGACGGGTTCGTCAGGCCACTCACGCTCCTCTGGTAGAAGGCCATGCGGCTTCCGTCGGGAGCCAGCTCGAAGAGCCGGAAGTGCGCCCGCCCGACAAGATCACCGTCCCTCGCCTCGAACGCCCGGCTCCAGGCTCCGAGATCGGTCGCGGCCTCGCCCGGTGTCAATCGGTCACAGCGTGAGAGATCGTCGAGGTCCTTCCGTTCCGGGCAGACGAGTATCGCGTTCAGACCGGCTGCCGGATTCCCCGTATCGTGGAAGACAAGCGCGTGAAACGTGCTCTCGCCCAACGTGAGCGAGAACTCTCTCGCTTCGGCCTCGTCCCCTGCGTGCCCCCGCCACCCTTCCGCCGGTTGCAGCGCTGCCGCATCCAGCACCCGTGGGCCGGCGACGAACCTCCCGATCGAGTTGTACGAGACGAGTCGGTCGGAAGGAACGCCCGCCGCCTCCAACATCTCGTGATAGCGCTCGGCCGCACCGAATCCGCTGGCCGAAAGCACGAGCACGCGGCGCCCCGCACGCAGCATGGGCAGCCAGATCGGTTCGGCCCGGCTGGCCCAGACCTGAAAGCCGCTTTCCGATTCCAGGAGCGTGTGCTCGCTTCGAGGAAGAACGGGAACGGTGTTGCCCGTGGCGCCCGTGACATCCCCGTAGGCGCCCGTGAACAGGGCCGCCCATCCCTGTGCCGTGATCGATGGGTATCCGGGGGTCACGTACTCGGCTCGAGCTCCCGTGCTGGCGAGACGGGCAAGACCGGGTAGCTGCCCCTCTTCCAGCAGCCTGTCGACCACCCAGGCCGGTATCCCGTCCCAGCCGAGGACGATGAGCTTGGTAGACTCCGGCTGCGGGGATGAGCACGACACCAGGAGCAGGAAGACGACCGCGGTCATGACACCGTGGGCTCGGGCTCGAGGCCTCCGTCGCCGGCGGGCGTCCGGTTCCGCCGGCGCGGCAGGTAGAAGCGCCACGCCCGAGGCTAGCCGGGAGCCTGAACGTATCGCGTCCGCTCGCCCAGGCACTCACCCCACCGTGGCTCGTTCGAGACGTAGAACCGCACCTCCACGAGGCTGTAGAGCTGCTGCACCAACTGCATGGCGAACTCCCGTTCCTCGACGGAGAGCAGCGCGAAATCCAGCTCTGTTGAAGCCATCCCACCGTCGGGAAAGCAGCCAGCCAGGCGCCGGATGACCGCGTCCGACTCCGGCAGGTAGAGACCGACAATGTGCTCCGCCGCCAGAAACCGCCCCACGAACTCCTCCGCCCGCTCTCGATCGTCGGCGGGCCAGGGCCCCAGAGCAAGCAGGAGCTTGCCCAGTGATTCGTGCGCCGGTGTTCGCCGCTCCGCGGTGCACCCAACGGCGTACCCCAACGGTAGCGCCATGAGTACCTGGACGAACTCGCGACGTTTCAGGCTGTAGCCGCTCATGGGGCCACCCCCCCTTCGAGGTGCGCTGCGAGCCGGAGGGCCAGCGCGATAATCGTCAACGTCGGCGGATTGGCACCCATGTGGGGGAAGACCGAGTTGCTCACGATGTACAGATTACCCAGCCCGAACACTCTGAGATCTCGGTCACACACACCCTCGTCAGGCGAGTCCGCCATGGCTGTCGCACCGGACGGGTGGTAGCCCAGGCCAAAGTCTGGTGGCGTAATCTCGGACTGGCTCTCGGCACCCATCGCCTCGCCGATATCGTGCGCGACATCGCCCATTCTCCGAGGTGCCCGGCGGTCTCGACCCGTGAGGGTCATGGTGACCCTGGCGACTGGTGACCCGAACTCATCAAGCGTGCCAGGATCCAACGCGAGCATGCCGTTCCCCTCCAGCTCGACCATGCCGGAGAGCGTCACCATGCGGGGAATGCTCTCGCGGAGGGTGTCGAGTGACAGCACATCCCCACGCATTGCCCACGTGGCGGCCTCGACACCGACGGGGAACCAATCCATCGCCGGCGAGCCAAGCATCCAGAACGTGTTCTCGTCCCGTCTGTCCACCGCGGCTCGAAAGTGCTCTGTGACCATCGTCTCGAACCCCAGGCGGCTTCCTGCGTGCGCACCGAGGTCGTACGTGACGTATGGGTGGACGTGGTCGCTGAAGCCCCGGCCCAACTGTCCACCCATGTTCCCGAGGCCGGCACTCGTGCCGCCCCCGTCGCCGGAAAGCAGGAGTAGACGCGGAGTCTCGACGCCGCCCAGGGCCAGGACGAACCGCTCTGCCCGTATGACCACCGGTGTACGATCCGCCACCCGGATGGTGTGCGCCGCCACGATCCGGTCCCCGGCAGGACCGGTCTCGAGTCGCCTGAGGCTCACACCGGGCAGAATCGTCACGTTGTCCTGCCCCTCGATCATCCGGATATGCACGCGGTCCGGAGAGTACCGGGCTCCGGACGGGCAGAACTTGCACGCACGGCACGCCAGGCACTCGGATCGGCCGCCATAGGGCTGCGTAGGGATGGCGCGGGGCGAGGAGTGACCGGTGATGCCGAGGCTCGCGAGTGCCGGCCCGAAGATCTCGCGATCGAAGTAGGAGAAGGTATGCCCGGGCATCGGAAAGGGGGCTGATCTGGGCGACGCGTATGGGTTGTCGTCGTTTCCAGCCACCCCGACTTCTTGCTCGGCCCTCACCAACCAGGGTTCGAGCTCCGTATACGCGATGGGCCAGTCTCTTCCTAAGCCGTACAGGGATCGCACCCTGAGATCGTCCGCGAGCGGGCGTCCCATGATCGCCTCGAAATGTAGCGCGGTCCCACCAAGCCCGAATAACCGCTGGGCCATCCAATCGACGACATTTCCTTCCGGCTCCCCTGAACTGTGCGGTGTGACCGTGCCAGCGGAGGCATCGTCGTTGTAGTCGGCGTAGTCGTTGAGCGTCTCGACACCACGGCGCAGCGCCGCGGACCGATCCGCCTCGGAATGGCCAGGGCCTTGATCCAACAGCACCACGTGTTTGCGGGTCGCCGCCAGCTTGCTGGCCAGCACCGAGCCCGCCGGGCCGGCTCCCGCAACGCAAAAGTCGGCATGAATCACTTGGGTCATGGTGCTACCTCCCAACCGTCTCGCGGCAAGCTGACGAGCCCAATCCACCACGTGGGCTCAGAAGCACCGCAGGAGCTCAGCCGCCAAGCTCTGCCGAGCATTCCGAGCAGAAGCGCGCCTCCTTGAGATCGACCTCTTCCACGTAGGTCGAAGCGTGCATCACACACGAGTAGTCCTGGCAGTGGACGAGTCCGAAGGTATGCCCGAGCTCGTGGACGATCTCCTTCACCGTTCGCTCGTAGAGGAGTGACATGCTAGGGGGAAGGCCATAGTACTCGTTTCGAAGCCGGTACGTGGATACCACGGCTCCCGGGCCGTTCAGCTGAGCCTGTCCGAAGACGAACGTGAGGACCGGCATGAAGAGATCGACGTTCGTCAATCCGATGATCTTGGCATCGGCCTCGGGAAGGTGGCGAAGGAGGTGTGCCAGAATCAACGTGGCGTTGTACTGGCCTCTCTCCGGAGAGTAGTAGGTCGACAGGTCGAAGTTCACGGGAAGGGGTTCAAGCCGAGAGGGAAACGACTCGGCCAGGCGCTGAGCCAGTCTGTCTTCCCGTGGAGGTCTGTAGCCGTTCAGGAACGCGACGTAGATGATCCCAGCCACTACTCACGCTCGATGCCGTAACGTTTCATCTTGTTGTACAGGGTACCGCGGTCGACGCCCAGCGCCTTGGCGGCGTGGGTGACGTTGCCCCCTCTTTCTCGCAGCACCCTCCGGATGTGCGATTCCTCGACAGCCGCCAACGCGAGCGCACTCGGCCTCTTCACCTCCCGCTCCATCTGGAGAGGGAGATCTGCCGGCTGGAGATAGCGGTCCCTGCCGATCACGAGGGCACGCTCGATCGCGTTCTCCAGCTCGCGCACGTTGCCCGGCCAATCGTGGTCGAGAAGCACGGCCTCCGCCTCGGCAGCTATCTCCTTGACGGGCTTGGCCATCGCGCGGGCGTACTTCTCCACGAAGAACTTGGCGAGCAGCGGTATGTCCTCGGGCCGTTCACGCAGCGGGGGTACGTCGATCGTGAACACGTTCACCCGATAGTAAAGATCCTCCCTGAACGAGCCGTCTTTGACCAGACCTTCCAGGTCCTGGTTCGTCGCGCACACGAGACGGAAGTCCGACGTTATCTCCTGATTGCCGCCGAGCCGCGTGAACCTCTTCGTCTCCAGGACGCGAAGCAGGTCGACCTGCATCTGCGCGGGGATATCGCCGATCTCGTCCAGGAACAGAGTGCCGCCGTTCGCGAGCTCGAGCTTGCCCTTCCGGCGGTATTGGGCACCGGTAAACGCTCCCTTCTCGTGACCGAAGAGCTCGCTTTCCAGGAGAGTTTCGGGGATCGATCCGCAGTTCACGGCGATAATGGGAAAGAATCGCCGCGGGCTCTGAGTGTGTATGGCGCGAGCGATGAGCTCCTTCCCCGTTCCACTCTCGCCACGTATGACCACGGTTGCGTCCGTCTCCGCGACCGCATCGATCGTCTCCATGATCTGACGCATCTTGGAGCTCTCGCCGATGATCGGAGACGAGAGACTCAGCTCCGTGACCTTGTCTCGAAGGCGAATGTTCTCTTCGCTCAGCTCTTTTTGCTTCAGAGCGTTCCGCACCGCGTGCGACAGGTCGTCCGGATCCACGGGCTTAGTGATGTAATCGAACGCGCCCAGCTTCAGCGCTTCGACGGCGGTGTCGACGGAGGCGAAGGCGGTCAGGATGATGATGGTCGCGTCCCTGTCGACCTCGTGCACCCTCTTCTGCAGTGTGATGCCGTCCATTCCGGGCATCCGGATGTCGAGCACGAAGACGTCGAACGGTCCGGCGGCGTGCATCGTGCGCAGGGCCGCTTCGCCATCCTCGGCCGTTTCGACCTCGAAGCCGTCCTCCAGAAACCACTCTTCGAGCGATTTCCGGACGGACAGCTCGTCGTCCACAATCAGAATCCTGTTCTTCTTCTTCTTCATGCTAGTCAGTCGCCGGTCCTGGTCCTCTTTCCCCGGCCGACGTCGCCGGTGACGGTTCTTCGCGCGATGTCGATCGTGAGGCTGGCGACGCTTCCGGGCGTTGCAGGTCCTCGCGGATGTCGATCGTGAGCGTGCCCACCCTTCCGGGAGCTGCAGGCCCTCGCAGATGTCGATCGTGAGGATCGCGCCCCTTCCGGGAAGCCGATGGGTCTCGCGGGAGTTCGATCGTGAAGGTCGCGCCCTTTCCGGGAGCAGATTCGACGCCGATCGTCCCACCGTGCCGCTTAACGATTCCGTACACCACCGCGAGCCCGAGGCCGACGCCCTTGGCATCGGCCTTCGTGCTGAAGAAGGGGTCGAATATCCTCTCCTGAATGGCCCGCGGAATGCCGACCCCGGTGTCGCTCACGATCAGCTCGGCGATCGTCGGATCATCCGGCACCTCCCGGGTTCTGACGGTCAGCTGGCCGCCATCGGGCATCGCTTCGCCAGCGTTGATGAGGAGCGCCAGCAATGCCTGGATGATCTGATCGCCGTCACACACGACCCTGTCATCGGTGAGATCGAGCTTCTGCTCGACCGTTACCCGACCAAGCTCCATGTGATGCGCCGTCAGCTTGAGAGCACGCTCGACAAGCGCATGGAGATGCTCCTTCTCGAGCTCGTGCGACCCTCCGCGAGCGTAGGTAAGGAGGTCGCGCACGATCTGTCCACAGCGCAGCGATTCCGCTCGGATCAGTTCCAGATCCTCGATGACCTTGTCTTTCCCGGCCCCTTCCGGAAGCTGCTTGGCCACCTTGCGGACGAGGAGCTTCGCGTAGGTGACGATGCCGGAAAGCGGGTTGTTGAGCTCGTGCGCCACGGTCGCCGCCAGCCTCCCGACGGAAGCGGACTTCTCCATCTGGAGCATCTGACGGTTGACTTCCCTGAGCGCCGCGGTCTTCTCGCTGACCCGCTCCTCCAGCGTCTCGGACCATTTTCTGAGTTCTTCGTATGCGGATCTCAGGTCGCGCCATCAGGTTGAAGGAATTGGCCAGCTGGCCGAGCTCGTCCGAGCGGTCGAGGTCGATCACGACGTCGAGCTGGCCGGCCGCCAACGCCTCGGTGCCCGCCCGCAGCTTCCGCGTGGGAAAGTAAACGGCCCAGTAGACAATGCCCGCGGTCAGGAGCGTTGCGAGGAGGATGAGACCCGCAGCCACGGCGTTGCTCCGCCTCGCCGCCGCCGTGATCGCGTCGTCCACCACCTCCATGGGCAGCTGAACATCGAGCACGCCGAGGACGGATTGGTTCGCGGGGTGAGCATGGCAGTTTTCGGAACAGCCGGTGGTGTTCTGGATCGGATTGAGGACCCTGAGGACCCGATGACCGTGCTCGTCCTCGGCCACCGAAAAGCGTGCGCGCTCTTCAGTCGGCACCTCCTGAAGGGGCTCCGCGGTCGCGTGGCAGAGTCGACAGGGCTCCGCCTGCTCATCGACACGCGAATGGAGCTCACTCTCCACGCTGGAGAAGGTGATCTCCCCTTGCTTGTTGTAGATGCGGATCGCGTCGACACCCGACTCGTTGCCGAGAAGCGAGACGTCACGGCGAATGCAGGCTCGATCGTTCTCCATCATGCATGACTGCAGACTCTGCCGGATGAAATCGCTCGCTCTATAGGCCTCCGCCTTGACCAGGTCCTCGGTCATGCGACGCTCATGTCGGATCGTGAGGGTGCTGTAGAGGAGGAACACGCCGAGGATCGTCAGGAGCAGGATGAAGAAAAGCCGGAAGCTCAGCGAAGAGCTTATCGAAGCGAGCGTTGGCCGATGCGCCATTTGTGACCTCGTGGGCGTCTTGCCGTGATCCGAGCCCCCGTAGCCCCTACTCAATGGTACCACACTAGCACGAACCGCACAGTACGCAGCCGGAGGCCTCCCGACGGCCCGGCCTCGAGCTCAGGCGATCTCCTCCAGCAGTTCCTCGAATCGGGCCCGTCCGAGGACATCCTCCAGGCAGAGCTCTCGCGCACCACCGTCGGCCATGACCGGGCCCAACATGTCGGCGGTGGGAGAGGACACCGCCTCACGCAGATACCGCTTCAGCGTACGGATGCTGTCCAGATACCAGAGCAGCATCTCTTCGCCTCGAAGGAGGCCCTCGACGGCGGACAGGGGCTGGCTTGGCTCGACTCGGAAGAGCCAGGGGTCGCCCGAGTGGGTCCCCGTCCCTCCGGCAGCGAACGCAGCATCGTTCACCTCGCGCACGACGCCGCACATCGGCATCGAGAGAGAGATCGCCATGCCGTCGCGGATGACCCAACCACAGGGTTGGCCTCGCTTCAGGTGAAGGCCGACGCCGGGCGTGACGATTTCGGCGATGGGGCTGAGGATGCGTAGCACGTGACTGGCGAGTCCCACCCGCACCTCGCCGTCCGCGTCGCGCAGCAGCCAGAAGTGGGGCGGTCGATAATGACGATCCAGGTATAGCCGGCAGTCTCCAAGCACATGGTGGAGATGGGAGCTCACCTGCTCCTCGGTCCACGAAACGGAGCCGGCAGGCTTACCGGGGTGCGGGGCATCGAGATCTGACGGAGCTTCGAGTCTGTTGGCCGTGCCGGAATGAACGCCGCCACTCGCCAGCGCATGAAACAACTCACAGCCCTCGCACTCGTAGGAACGGTCACAAAGGCGGTAGTTCAACACGCCGGCGAAGACCCAAATGCAGGGTGGCTCCCGTTGCGGCTCCCATCGCGCGTGCTCGATCGAAGTCGGGTGCTTCATCGCTACTTGCTCAGCAGGAATTCTTCGGCGAATTGGACCCAGCCATCCGGCGAAAGAGCTCGTGCGAACCCCTGCACGGGCACACCGCCGTCTGGCAGCAACACACCGAGCGTAGCGGACGAATAGGTCCGGACTCGCTCTTTGGTGTCCTCCATCCACGCCAGCGCCATCCGCCCGGAAAGGAGGTTCTTTGGCAACGCCTCCGGGTCGCGGACGCGCACCTTGATTAGCCACCCCTCGTCGTAGGGGGAGCGGGTCACCAGATCCGGCTGATCGCCGATCTTCGGATTCACGGCCAGGACCCAGCCATCGACTGGAGAGAGCATGGTGACCGAGCCGGAATCGACCCCAACCCTCCAGGCGCGCTCGCCCTGACGCAGCTCCGCACCGACGGGCGGGAGGTCGATCGAGCTCGGCTCGCCGAGGAGCTTCTGAGCGAAGTCATCCATTCCGACCCTGACGGTGTCTGTCTCCTCCGGCACGGCCCATGAGTGCCCCTGGTGGAAGAAGTGTCCGTCAGGCAGGGCGAACCACCCTTCCGGCGCGGGCCTGAACGCCCCGGCGGGGATGAGTCGGTCGATCGGCCGCAACGTCAGCCCGGCCGGCCGGCTCAGTAGCTTCCAGAATCCGACGAGAAGCAGGAGGAAGGTGACGGCGATCAGGTACTCGATGCCTTTCGTTGCAAACGGATCTACAAGGCTCTCCATGGTTTCACCTCACCTCGTGGCCGACGCTGCCGCCACAGCCTCGAACCCAAACGTTGTTTCCCGCTCGCGAGTCGAGAACGCACGGTCCAGGACGGGCATGCGACCCACGACCCAACGGAAGACCCAAATCTCGGCCGAGATCACCCCGAGGGTCACCACGATCTCTTGCCAGCTCGGCACGTACGGCACCGGGGCGTACCACCTGTAGGCGATAACGGAGACGTTCAGACGGTTGAGGACGATTCCCACGAGGGTCAGGGTCGCGGCAACTCGAATCATGCCGAGTTTTCCATGGTTGTGGCCGTGCAGGAAGAGGAAGACCGGCAGGGCGACGAACCCCACGAGCTCCATCAAATACCATGCTCCCCACCCCGAACCGAGATAGTCCCAGCGGGCCTCGTGCACGAAGACGAGAAGTTGGAGGAAGAGGTACACGAACATCGTTCCCGCGCAGATCCTCGCGAGCCCGGTGAGGATATCCGGATACGTCCGCACCAGCCGCTCGCCGATCCGATCGTGGAAGACTCTGTGAGTTATGGTACCCTCGAAGATCACCATCGAAAGCCCTGCGAAGATGCTCGAGATCAGGAAGAGGATCGGGATGAACTGGGAGTACCACAGCGGATGAACCTTGTCTCGGGCCATCAGGAACAGGGCGCCGAGCCCTGACTGGTGCAGGAGCGACAGGGTGATCCCGAACACGACCGCGCCCAGAGTGAGGGCGTGGAGCCGCTTTCTGAGCTTCGGCCATCCGGCCCACTCGGCGATCGTCGGCGAGAACTCGACGAACTCGGCCACCATATAGAGGAGAAAGTGCCAGGCGACGAGGAACATCACGGAGCTGACGC
The DNA here is from genome assembly GCA_039589195.1 of Gemmatimonadota bacterium. GTDB lineage: Bacteria > Gemmatimonadota > Gemmatimonadetes > Palauibacterales > Palauibacteraceae > JBDHAC01. The sequence goes on from JBDHHV010000003.1 coordinate 11,097, forward strand.
CGAACGAGTTCCCGATGATCGGGTTCACGACCTTCCAGGGCCGGCCGAGGTCGAGCAGCAAGGCGCCGGCATAGAACACGTACGCGAGGAAACCATTCAGAATGGTGACTCGCGCGATCGGCCGGTACTTCTCCTGGTTCATGACATAGACGATGAAGCTGATAACGTAGGCGCCGCCCGCGAACGCCACGCCAGTGACCACGTCGAAGCCGATCCACAGACCCCAGGGGCTGTCCTGAGAGAGGTTCGTGATCGCGCCCAGGCCCTGCGTGAACCGGATCACCAGCACGCCGATCGTGAACAAGATGATGACCCCGGTGATCACGTTGAACCGGGTGAGAAGCCGTCCCTTCGGCTTGAGCTCGCCCAGCATGAACCGGGCGAAGCCACCGATCTCTCCGAGCAGGGCCGAGGCGCCGAGGCGCTTCCCTGCGCTCGCCGCCAACGCGTTGCTCTCCATGATCACTCCTCCGACTCGGCCGGCTCGGCCGAGTCCTTGTTCCTCGAGACCCTGCTCAGGGCCAGCAGGAAGGGGGGAACCACAGTAAGGACGAACGGAACTGCGTACAGGAACTCACGCGTAAGATCCGGATACGGCGTCGTCCCCAGGTCGGTGCGGAAGCCCAGCTGCTCGAACGGGACCGAGGCCAGATAGAGCCAGGAAGTCCCCCCAGCCTCGTGCTCTCCGTAGATGTGGTGCACGTACCGGTCGGGCTTTTCATAGATGCGCCGGCGTCCCTCCTCGAGCATCTCCGACCGGGGACCGAACGTGATCGCCTTGAGCGGGCAGTTCTTCACGCACGCCGGGACCTCGCCCTCCTCGAGCCGTGCCCAGCACATCCCGCACTTCACGATACGAGGATTGGCGCTGTCGTACTCGAACTTCGGCACGTCGAACGGACAGGAGACCATGCAGAACCGGCATCCCATGCACTTGTCCTCCCGCCACACGACCGGTCCTTCGGGCGTCTTCTGCATAGCCCTGGTCAGGCACGCCGAAGCGCATGCCGGCCGGAGGCAGTGCATGCATTGCCTCTTTACGAAGACCTTGCGCTCGCCCGTGTCGTAGCGGTTGATGACGCTCAGTTGGGTCTCCGAGGTGTTTCGCTCTTCGCTCAGGTCGACCTCGGCGGGAGGTTTCGGGAGCCCGTTGGCCTCGGCGCAGGCGAACTCACACATGCGGCAGCCCGCGCACATCGTGGTATCCACCAGGACGGCCATCGGCTCGGTGTTGCCCGTGAGCTCCTCGACCTCTTGGGCCGCGAGGTTCTTCCCGACGAGGGCCGAGCCACTCGCGACGCAGAGCGTCTTGACGGCGCTTCTTCTATCCATGAGTCCCCCCGGCGATCTGTCGATCGAACGACTCCGCTCACGCGCTGAAGGCTGCCATGGCACACGAGTCTGCTTCGGCTCGCGAGTTGGCTTCGGCTCAGGACGTAGAGCCCAAGAAGTCCTCCTCGAACTGTTGCCAGGCCTCACCGTCGAGCTGTGTCAGGATGCCGATCGGGATCTCCCCTCCGTCGGCGAGCAACAGCTCCGGTCCGCCGCGAGAGGTTTCGGCGAGGATGCGGTCGCGGATCTCTCCGTATCTCCGCTTCGTCCACTTGACCGCCTCGTCGGAGATCAGCCAGCCCGCGATGTCGGCGGACATCCGGTCGGGTTTGACTCGGCACACCCAACCCTCATCCCACATCGCTCCCCCCCAGCTCGCGTCGCTGGTGACTCGAGGGTTGGTCGCGACAATCCGCCCACTAGTAGGCGAGCGAACGATCAGCTCACGATCGCCAGCCACGATGTGGGCGATCGGGTCGCCCCTCTCGAGTCTTCCGGGCTCGCCGCGTGGATGGACCGCTCCCGACTCGCCCACGAGACCGAGCAACAGAGGATGGATTCCCACATCGACTTCACCGTGCGGGTGCAGACGGCCCCAGGTGAGCGTCGGGTGGAGGAAGACACCCTCGGGCAGATCCCCGATGATGTCGGCCACGGGGAGCGGTCGAGGTCCCCCGCGCTCGAGGGCACGCCGTCGCGGGCGCTCGACCAGGAAGTGGTAAGCCGTGAGCGCGATAACGACCACTATCAGGAAAAGTACGCCACCCATGAGAACCTCCATGTCAGTTATCCTCCTCCCTATAAGGCAACGGCAATGCCACGGCGCGGAGCCGACGCGCATCGGCGATAACTGACTCATACGTAATATCTTATAGGAGTGGCGGCGGGGGAGTGTCAAACACCCGAAGTGTCGAAGATGTCGACAGCATATCGGGAGTCTCTGTGGAGAATCGGCACGGAAGCCATGTACAAAGCCTCAACACCCCCGCGTTGAATTTCTCCACGGCTAGTGTGGTGATATTCGACGATTCAGTCGCGGTGCGGGTAGCTCTGCGAAGCGGTCGGACCCGGCACGTTCGCGCCGCCCCCGGGCAGCGCGCGTGCCGGGCTCACTCGAGCACCTATTTCAAGTACCGATCCAACCAGTCGAAGAACGTCCTCTGCCAGAGAATCCCGTTCTGCGCGGACAGCACCCAGTGATTCTCTTCGGGAAAATAGAGCAGGCGGCTCGGGATTCCCTTGAGCTGGGCCACGGTGAAGGCCTGCATGCTCTCCGATGCCGGGACCCGGAAGTCCTGCCCTCCTTGCACGATCAGTATCGGGGTATCCCAACTCTCGGCGAACAGGTGCGGTGAGAATCGCCTGTAGCTGTCGGCATTCTCCCAGTACGGCCCACCCATGTCGAAGTTCACGAAGAACATCTCCTCGGTGGACCCGTACATGCTCTCCAGGTTGAAGACACCATCGTGTGAGATGAAGGCCTTGAATCGGCCGGCGTGGTTGCCAGCGAGCCAGAAAACGCTGTAGCCGCCGAAGCTGGCTCCGACCGCGCCCAGTCTGTCCGCGTCCACGTACGGCTCGCGCGCGAGTTCATCGATCGCGCTCAGCAGGTCCTGCATGGCCTGCCCACCCCAATCGCCCGATATCTGCTCTTCCCACTCCTGACCCAGGCTGGATGAGCCGCGGCGCTGAGGCGCGATGACGATGTACCCGTTGGCCGCCATGATCTGGAAGTTCCACCGATAGGAGAACGACTGGCTCATCGCTCCCTGGGGCCCCCCTTTTGCGTACAGCAGGGCGGGATACTGGCGGCTCGGGTCGAAGTCCGGAGGATAGATCACCCAGGCTGGCATGTCCTTGTGATCCGTGGTCCGGACAATCCGCTCCTCCACACGACCCAACGTGATGCGATCGAGGATGTCGGTGTTGGCGAACGTGAGCTGGGTCGCGTCTCCGCTCGTGGGATCGACGCTGTAGATGTCGGCGGGGGCCGACATCGAGGTGCGGGACGCGATGATACCCGTGCCGGCGGAGCCGTCGGCCAGGCCAAACCCGCCGTAGTTGTGGACTCCATCGGTGATCTTCCTGATTGTACTCCCGGACGCTTGACCTTCGGATACCGATGCCACGTATAACTGGACCGTACCGCGGATATCGCTCGTGAAGTAGATGCTCCGACCGTCCGCCCCCCACTCCGGGCCGTGCGCGTCCTGGTCGAAGCCCACCGTCAGCTCGCGGGGGTTACCGCCGGCCAGGTCCCGCACGAAGAGTCTGCTGCGGTCGGCCTCGTAGCCGTCGCGCTCCATACTGAGCCACGCGATGTACCGTCCATCGGGAGAGAAGCGGGGCTCCGTATCGTACCCCATCATGCCCTCGGTCAGGTTGGTGGTGGAGCCGCTGGCGAGGTCGTAGACGTAGATCTCGGAGTTGGTGCTGACGGCATACGCCGCTCCCGAAACCTTCTTGCTGGTGTACGCGATCGCCCTCCCATCCGCGCTCCAGCCGATCTGCTCGCCTCCACCAAAGGGACTCAGAGGCGTGTCGTACCGTTCGCGCGGCATGATATCGATCGGCTCTCCCACTCTTCCGTCGCTGTACTCGGCGACGAACAGGTGGCTGTAGGTATAGTCGTGCCACGTGTCCCAATGGCGGTACATCAGCTCATCGATGATGCGGGCATTCGCCAGTGGCAGATCCGGGTGGATCTCGTCAGGAGTCTCGTCGAGCTTCACGGCCCGCGTGAACGCGACGTGACCGCCGTCCGGGGAGTACGAGAAGTTGCCGATGCCCCCGCTGATGTCCGTCACTTGCGCCACGCCGGAGCCGTCGGGGTTCATCTCCCACAACTGTGCCGAGCCACTCTGTGACGAGAGAAACCCGATCCTGCGACCATCGGGTCGCCAGGTGTAGTTGAACTCGCTCGCGGGTGTGTCCGTGAGCTGTTCCGGACTCCCGCCGTCGATGGGCATGATCCACAGGTCGGTGCTCCCGCGGTTCTCCTCGAGATCGTACTCCCGGATGCCGTACACGAACCGGGAGCCATCCGGAGACACGGCAGGTCCGGAGACTCGCTTGAGTTGCCAGAGCAGCTCGGGGGTCAGCCGATCCTGGGCGAAGCTCGGGTTGGGAACGCATAACGTTATCGCGGCGATGACACTGATGATCTTCTTCATGGTCACGGCTCTATCCTGAGTAGAGGCTTTGCAGCGAATCACACAGGACATTGGGGCGCGCGAGTCGAGTGAGCCAGAGGCGAATATCGTGGGGCCGTAGGTGCGCGCGGCAAGGGTGCGCTACGCTGCCGCGTGCTTGCACACGGCAGCGACAGGTGGCTTGGCTGGCGCGAGCGCCGGGCTGGTCGTCGCCTCTTGGCACACGAGCCAACGCACGTCGTCCGGCAGCCCCCGGCGCCAAGTCGTCAGCGGCGCCCTCGGGGGTGTCGGCCGCGCTCGCCCCTCAGTTACGCGAGGGGAAGGTGCCTTGAAGGGCGATCACGTATCGGAAGGGCGGCACCCGGCTGCGGGTGGCGCGCCGCATCTCCTCCTCGACCGGCCGCGTGTCGGGCAGGCCGAACGTCGTCCGCCGGTCGCCTCCGAAACGGTCCCCGAGAAGCGAGAACAGCGCTTGATTCTGGCTGACCGGCAGCATCTGACCCTCGCAAAAGGCGAAGCCGCGCGGCGCGAAGTTGTACGGGATCGCGAGGATCTCTCCCAGGAAGGGATCGGTCAACGCCTCGCTCGTGAAACCCGAACCGAGCGACGCAGCCCCGATTCCACCGGCAGCGATCGCTCCGATTCCCAGGAAACCGCGCCGGTCTACGTTACGCTGCTCGTCCCGCGGTTCGTGATTCATCATGGACTCCTCCGCCTGGTTTGATCCGGGTTGAAGAGCGAAAAAACCGGCGGAACCCCGCCACCCGGACCTCTCGAACGGCGTGGGCCGCTCATCGCCACTTGCCCGGGGTGACGCCCCCCGAAGTCATGCCTTCGGGGGGGCTGGCTGGTTTCGGTGGAGGCTAGTGCGGGACTAGCCGTCGCTACGGCTGGCGAACGATCCTGATGTACGGCAGCGGCTGTTCCCAACCGTCGGGGAAGCGGTCCCTCGCCTCTTCGTCGGACACCGCTGGTGCGATGATCACGTCATCACCCTGCTCCCAGTTCGCCGGCGTGGCGAGCTGCTGCTCGGCCGTCAGCTTGCAGGAATCGAGCAGGCGGAGGATCTCGACGAAGTTGCGCCCGGTGCTCATCGGATACGTGAGGGTAGCCTTGATCTTCTTGTCGGGTCCGATCACGAAAACCGAGCGCGCCGTCGCGTTGTCCATCGGCGTGCGGCCCGCACAGGTGTCCCCGGCGTCAGCCGGGAGCATGTCGTACGACTTGACGACCTTTAGCTCCGGATCACCGATCAGCGGATAAGTCACGGCGTGACCCTGCGACGACGCGATGTCCTCCGACCACGCCTCGTGGTCGCTCACACCGTCGACGCTGATGCCGATGATCTTGCAGTTCCGCGCCGCAAACTCGTCGAGCATGCCTGCGACCGCGCCGAGCTCCGTCGTGCACACGGGGGTGAAATCCTTGGGGTGCGAGAACAGGATGGCCCAGGAGTCACCGATCCAATCGTGAAAGCTAATCGTTCCCTGTGTGGTCTCGGCGGTGAAGTCGGGTGCGGTGTCGTTGATCCGAAGCGACATGAGTCCTCCATCGGTTTCTGGTAATGGAAATGCTGAGGCGCGCGGTCATTCGCCCCGAGGCTCAGGGCCCCTGGCGCGCGTCGGTCTCCACCGCACGTCTCTCGTCTAGCTGGTCAACCGCCTCACCGCCGTCCCGTTCGATCGAGGCCTTTTCAAGGACTACCGAGGCGCTGAAGCGAGGCATCTCGCGGGTGCGGGTCAGTACCCTCATGCGAAAAAACTGATCAAACGCGAGGTCGGCTGCAACCGAGTCCGTCACTTCGGCGCTCAACTGTCACGCCGGGTACCAGTTCTTGTCCCAGGCGTGCCTTTCGAGTCGAGATAGCATGCCGGGCGGCAACGGGCCCTTCTCCGACGCCGCGACGTTCGACCGGACGTGCTCGGCGCGCCGCATGCCGGGAATCACCGTCGACACATCCGGTGACGACAAGCAGAATCGGAGGGCAAGCTCCGGCAGCGTCTGCACCTCGTCATCCAGCAGTCGCGCCACGGCCTCCGCCCGCCGTTCGGCCTCCGCCCGCCGTTGGCCACGGAAGTACTCCTCTCGCCAGTCACCGGCTGGAAACACCGTGTCGGATCGGATGCACCCGGTGAGCGCGCCTTCATCGAACGGTACGCGTACGATCACGCCAAGCGGCTTTGTCCTCGCCAGGTCGAACAACGCAGCTTCGGGGGAGCGGTCGTAGATGTTGTAGATCACCTGAGCGGTCTCGAAGATCGGATCCGCCAGCGCTCGAAGGGCGGTCTCGGGCGCGTGGTCGTTGATCGAAATCCCCCAGTGCAGAACCTTCCCTTCCTCCTTGAGGTGGACCATTCGCTCGCGGGAGGCGGCCCACTCCGGATCGTCGAGCCAGTCATCGTGCCACACGTGGAGTTGCTGGAGCGCCAGGGCATCGACACCGAGGTTGCCGAGCGATTCTTCCGTACACGTCGAGAGGTGTCCTGCGGGAAAGGTCTCGGCGACGGACCTGTTCGCCTCCCCGGGCCACTCGTCGTTGAGCGGCGGGACCTTGGTGGCGATGATGACGCGACCGTCACGGATCTCCTCGCGTAGCAGCCGGCCCATCAGACGCTCGCTATGGCCGGAGCCGTACACCAATGCCGTATCGAAGAACGTCACGCCGTTATCGAACGCCTCACGGAGCGCGTCGCCCCCCTCCGAGTCATCCACGCCGCGCCACATGTCGGCACCGAGCCCCCAACCACCGAAGCCGATCTCGCCGACTTCGTATCCCGTGGTGCCCAGAGGACGATTCTCCATGTCGCTCGTTCTTTCCCTCGGAGGCAAGCGTCGTTTGTCCAAGTGCCAGGCGGGAATGTGAACCCGGCCGATCCGGGCCTGCAACACCGCTGACGCCTCACGCCACGATCTTCATCTTACGGCCGACGTGTCTGGTGATTACCATCCCCGAGCACTCGGGTCGAAGGAGAGCGGACCCGAGGTCGAATCTGACCGGAAGGTCGCGTGACGATATCCGGGACGCAGTCCGAGCCGGAGCCACAACCCGCCGAGAGATTCGGCACGTTCCTGGGGGTCTACACCCCGAGCATCCTGACCATCCTCGGACTGATTATGTATCTGAGGTTCGGGTGGGTAGTCGGGAACGTGGGCCTGCCCCTGACCCTGCTCATCGTCCTCCTCGCGAGTTCCGTCACCTTCATCACGGCGCTCAGTGCCTCGGCCCTGGCCACCAACATGAGGGTCGGTGTGGGGGGCGAATACTACATGGTCGCCCACAGCTTGGGACTGGAGCTGGGCGGGGCGATCGGCATTCCCCTCTTCCTGTGCCGCACCCTGAGCATCACCTTCTACAGCTACGGCTTGGCCGAAGCGATCCTTGCCCTGTGGCCGAGCGCTTCGAGCTCGGGATCCCCGATATCCGTGCAGCTGGTGGCCGCGGTCACCGTCGTGGTGATTACGGCCGTCGCCGGCAGGAGCGCGGGGCTCGCGTTGCGACTCCAGCTCCCGATCATGGCGGCGGTCGGCATCTCGCTGCTCGCGTTGGTCAGCGGGGCACTGGAAGGTGGCTTTCGCGCGCCGGAGCTCAACGCCAGCTACAGAACGGCCCCCGAAGGGTTTTGGTACGTGTTCGCGGTGTTCTTCCCGGCCGTAACGGGCTTCACGGCGGGGATCGGCCTGAGCGGTGATCTGAAGGATCCCCGAAAATCCATCCCGCGTGGCACTCTGCTCGCCGTGGGGACGGGCACCGCCATGTATCTCCTGATTCCAATCCTTATCGGGAGCTCGGCACGGCTCGCTCTAGACGATCTGGCGACACCTGGCGTGGCCGCGTGGACGGGCGTGGCGCTCCTCGGGGTCTGGCTGGTCTTCCCGGGGATGTTGGGGGCCATCCTGTCCTCGGCCTTCGGCAGCGTCCTCGGCGGACCCCGGGTCCTGCAGGCGCTGGCGAAGGATGGACTGGCTCCCCGATTCCTCGCTCGGGTCTCGAGGACCGGGCAACCCACGATCGCCACCTGGATCAGCGGCGCCATCGCCCTCGCCGCGGTGGCGCTCGGCGGGCTCAACGCCGTGGCCCAGTTCGTCACGATCCTGTTCCTCACCCTGTACGTGGCGATCAACCTGAGTGCGGCAGCCGAGCGTTGGGCCGGCGATCCGTCCTACCGGCCCACGCTCAACGTCCCATGGGTGGTCTCGCTGCTGGGATCGGCCGGTGCCGCGATCGTCATGCTGCTCATCAATCCCGTGGCGTGCGTCATCGCGGTGATCCTGGAGTTGGCCCTGTACATGTACCTTCGCCGCCGCGCCATGCAGCGGCGTTGGGGGGACGCACGGGCCGGCATCTGGATGACGCTCGCGCGCTTCGCCCTGCTCCGTTTGCGGAGGCACGCGGACGATCCGAGGAACTGGAGGCCAAACATCCTGGTCTTCGTCGGCGATCCCGAGAAGCGCATCGGTCTCGTCAGGCTGGCGAGTTGGTTCGGGCAGCGCAGAGGATTGATCACCGCCATACAGCTCATCGAAGCCGACCTCATCACCGAAGACGTGGACACCGACCGCCGTCACAGGGAGATGGAGCGATCCCTGGCCGACGCCGGGCTCCTGGCGTTCAGCAAGGTCGATGTGGTGCGGGAATTCGAAAGCGGTGTCATCGGTGCCGCCCAGGCGAACGGGATCGCGGGCCTCCAGTCCAATACCGTCATCGTCGGTTGGCCCAAGAAGGCGGGCCGGCTCGAGGCGTGGCTGCGGATCGTACGAGCCCTGTCGAAGGTGGGTATGAGCACGGTGTTCGTGCGCCTGAACGGGACCCACGAGCCGGGGCGGGAGATGCGGATCGATCTCTGGTGGGGGGGGCTCGAGCACAACGGTGACCTGATGCTGCTGCTCGCCTACCTCATGAGGCTCAACCCGGAGTGGGCCGATGCGCGCGTGTTGGTGCGCTCGATCGCCCGCGATGAGGAAGAACAGGAGCTGCAGTCGCGGGGTCTCGAGCATCTACTGCAGGAGGTACGGATCCAGGCGGACACGGATATCATCATGAGCCGCGCGGACCAGTCGATCGCGGACATCATCCACACGCACAGCGCGGGAGCGGACGTCGTGTTCCTCGGCCTGCAGGAACCGGCCCCTGGCACCGAAGGCGAGTATTCTCACCGCATGGAGCAGCTCGCGAACGGGCTGAAGACCACGATATTCGTTCGCAATGCCGGCGAATTCGCGGGCAGGCTCATCTGACAGGCTCGTCTGAGCCTTTCAGACTCGGCGCGATCTGCTGCAAGGTCGGAACGGAGCACCATTGGAGGCCAGATGCGAATCATCATCGAGCCCAACGCGGGGGCGGTCGCCCTGCGGGCGGCGGCACGTGTCGCTGATCTCCTCCACCGGTCACCCGCATGCGTGCTGGGTCTTCCGACTGGCACGACGCCCCTCGCCTTCTACCGCGAGCTCGTTCGGAGACATCATGAGGAGGGGCTCAGCTTTTCGCGCGTGGTCACATTCTGCCTGGACGAGTACATCGGGCTCTCGCCCCACCATCGCGCGAGCTTCGCGGACTACATGCGCCGGAATCTCTTTGACCACGTCGACATAGGTCCGGCGAACATCCACCTGCCGGATGGTGGCGCCGCCGACTTTCGACTCGCTTGCGACTCCTACGAGGATGCCATCCGCGGGGCCGGTGGCATCGACCTGCAAGTCCTGGGAATCGGATCCAATGGGCACATCGGATTCAACGAGCCGGGTTCGTCGCTCGGCAGTCGCACGCGCGTCAAGACACTCACCCGAGAGACGCTCGAGGCGAACGCACCAGCGTTCGAAGACCTTGAAGCGTTGCCACGACTCGCGATTACCATGGGAGTAGGGACCATCCTCGAGGCGAGATCCTGCCTGCTCCTCGCTCTAGGGGAAGAGAAGGCGCCCGCGGTACGCGAGATGGTCGAAGGACCCCTCACCGCACAGGTTCCAGCCTCCTCCCTGCAGCTTCATCGGGACGCGACGGTCATCGTCGACGAGGATGCGGCATCTGGGCTTCTGCGTCGCCACTACTACCATGAAGTCGAGGAGGCGCAGCAGCGTTTGGAGACGAGCGCGGCGCCTCGATAGCGTCGAACGGGACCGCCCACTACCGGTGCCACTCCAGCGGTGGAAGCACCTCCTTCTGCAGGTCGCACATCTCGTTGATCAGATGAACCGCGTTCTGGTACGAAGGCGTGGCGGGGTCGAGCAGCACTGCCTGTAGCAGCTTGTCTCGCGAGCTTTCCTCGAAGGCATCGCACAACAGACGATTGATCGAGACCTGGGGCCGCAACATAGCCAGCACGCCTTCCGGCAGATCGGAGCTATCCAACGCGCTGAGACCTCCTTCGTCCGCGACCGCGGGGATCTCGACGATCGTCTCCTCCGGCAGCCCCCGCACGTAACCCCGATTGGGAATGTTCACGGCGTCCAGTTGGTGCGTCACGCCGCACGTCACGCCCTCGATGAGCGGGATCGCGAGCTCCCCGGAGGGCGCCGGCGCCGCCGGATCCGAGGTCCCTCTCTCGCTCGGGCGCAGCCGGCCTTCCGCGCTGGGGTGGTAGAGGGGGACACCCGTGGGTTGTTCCTCCAGGTTGTAGATCCATGGCGGCACTCGGTCGTCCTTCCAGGGGTCCAGCTCCGCCGGGTCATGGAAGAACTGGAGCGGGCTGCTGGCGAGGAAGCTCTGCGCCCATCCGAGGTACTCGCCGATGTGATTCGTGCCCGGTGACGGATACAGCCCGAAGACACGAAACAGCGTCCGGCTCAGGGCGATCTCATCCCAATCGGAGAGCCAATGAGCACGACGCTCGCGTTCCCGGAGCTCGGGATACAGATCCTCGCCGGTCGCGCGGTCGCGGATCGACGTGAACCACGTGAAGTGGTTGAGCCCGCTCGCCTCGAACTCGATCTCGTCCACGGGCCGCTCCAGGAAGGCGGCGACCTGTTTCATGCCCCCGAACACGCCGTGACACAACCCGACCGTGGTCACGTCGCTCGAGCGAGTCAGCTGCTCGCACAGCTTCGTGAGCGGGTTCGTGTAGTTAAGGAGCCACGCCTCCGGGCAGACCCTGTCCATCGTGCGCGCCACTTCTACGCATGGTCCCATGCCGCGAAGCGCGTGGAAGAGTCCACCCGGCCCCCCGTTCTCCCCGTACATCTGCCTGAAGCCGAGCTTTCGGGGGACGTGGAAGTCCTGAGACCAGTAGAAATACCGTCTTCGCTCGATCGACAGGATCACGTAGTCGGCGTCCCGGAGCGCGTCCTCCAGCGACGTCGTGGCGTCGAGGTCGATCTTGCGGTCGAGCCCCTCGGCGCACGCGCGAGCGTAGGCACGCGTCCCGTCGAGCCCCGACGCATCGAGATCCATGAGCGTCAGGTGGAGGTCGCGCTCGCAAATGGGATCGCTGAGCAGGATGTCCGCCACGGTCGCGGGTCCGAACTCCCGGCTTCCCGCGCCGACCAGTGCGATCTTGAGCTTCATTGGGCTCTCGTCGGTCAAGAGTTCGTACGTGAAACCGTAACCGCCGCCTCGCGCCGCGCCACGCGAAGCGCGAGAAACGCCGCGATGCCTGAGAGGGCTACCAGACCGGCGCCGACTGCGGGCCGTCCGGTGAGGCCGTACCCGACGCCGAGAAGCGACGTGTACAGGAAGACGGTGCCCAGGAAGAACCCCAGCCACCGGCTCCCGGTCGAGCCGTCCGCGACCACATCGGGCGCCGCCCGCGATACGGGACCCCACCACCCGCCGGGACGCACCTTTCGATAGAACGCCTCCAGCACCTTCGAATCGTCGGGGGGCGTGAGCAATGCGACCGTGACCCACAGGATCGTACAGGTCAGGACGATGACCGTGGCCCGGACGAAGTCGTACTCCGCGCTATAGAAGACGGCGGCGGATTCGACGAGCGCGGTGGGAGCGAGGCCTATGCGGCTGGCCAGCTCGACCAGCATTCCGCCGTTGGCAAGCACGACGGATCCGGCCATCGCCGTGATCTCGGCCCAGGCGTTGACCCGCCACCAGTACCACCGAAGAAGCCAGACGAAGGCGATCCCGGCCGTGAGCTCGATGACGTAGATCCAGGCTCGTTGGATCGAGGTCATCTGCCACGCGGTGAGCGCGGCCACTACCGCCAGAAGCCCGACCGCAATCCGTGAAGCGCGCACGTAGTGGATCTCGTCGGCGCCCCGTCGCATGAATCTCCGGTACACGTCGTTGACGAGATACGACGCGCCCCAGCACAGGTGCGTGTCCATCGTGCTCATGAAGGCCGCGAGGAACGCCGCGACCACGAGCCCCCGCAGACCGACCGGCATCAGCTCGCCGATCATCATCGGATAAGCGAGCTCGGGGTCGGCGGCCAGCGCGGCACCGGCCGTTGACGCCGGCAACACGAGCAGCGACCCCAATCCCACGATGATCCAGGGCCACGTCATCAGCACGATGCCGGCGAACGCGAACCACAGCGCCGACAGCATCGATTGCCGCTCGTCGCCCGACGCGAACAGGCGCTGCGCGACGTACCCGTCGCCCTGACCGCTCCGGACCCACAGAAACAGGATCAGACAGACAAAGGAGCCGAATTCGAGCGGTCCGAGGTGCGCCGAGTTCGGGACGAGGTCGAGTACGGCGGGGCTCGTTTCGGGAAGCGCGCGGACCGCCTCCGCCATCGCGAGCGGACCTCCGGTGAGCGACAGAACGATGCCGGCCAGGATCACAGAGCCCACCATGCCGACGACGAACTGAAGCAGGTCGGTGGCCACGACGCCCCAAAGTCCCGCGGCGGCAGTGTAAGTCAACGCCGCGATCACGCAGACGGTGAGGGTGAACGCGGGATTCCAACCGAGCAGCACCTGGCTGAACTTGACCATGGCGAGCATGACCCAGCCCATCACGACCGCATTCCGGAGCACGCCGTGGTACAGGGCCGAGAAGCCACGAAGGACCGCCGCCGGTTTGCCCGAGTAGCGTAGCTCGATGAGCTCCGCGTCGGTCACGATCCCCGCGCGTCGCCACAGCTTGGCGTAGAAGAAGGCCAGCATGATCACGCCGGTGCCCTCGTACCACCAAAGCCAGTTCGCGTACAGGCCTCGCTCGCGGACGATGCCGGCCGTGGCGAGAGGGGCGTCCGCCGCGAACCACGTGGCGGCGAGCGATGTGCCGGCGATCCACCACGGGAGCGTGCGCCCGGCCAGGAAGTAGTCCTCGACACTCCGGCCCGCGCGTCGTGAGAACCAGACACCCAGGGCCATGACCACGGCGCCGTAGAGGGCGATGATGAGGAGGTCGACGGATGTCAGTTGCACGTGACGTCAGGCCTCACTTCGCGCGACCGAAGGAGAAGCAGGCTTGCGAGAATCGAAACAAGTATTCTCACTCCTCGGACGAGTACCCGTTCAGGAACGCGAATCTCCCGGCCTCCTCTCGCACGCGATCGATCAGCTCCCGATCCGACTTCATCGGGCCATCATGGCGGCTCAGGTCTTCATGGCTCTCGAGATCGCGTGAGGATATGCGCTCCGGGGCAGCGGACCGCCCGGAGCCCCGGCAGCGCGATATGAAGATGCGACGCGCGATTCAGGCCGAGCAACCGGGGGCCTCAGCGGCTGATTCGCCATCCGGCGAGGCTGGATGCGGTGCGTCTATTCTGTCCCCGCGGAACGTCGCCCGTCCCGCCCCACCGCCACTCATCCCTCATAACGTCGGGTTGGCCGGACCCCGGCACTAGGTTGGCTTCGCCAGTCACGGACACTCGGACTGGTCAGCGTCACGCCGAGCGATCGACGCTGTCCGAATACCTCAGGGGGGCATGTCACGGTTCTCGATGGTCATTCCGCATCTTCTCGGCCGGGAAAGACGAAGTGCGAGAGGGGGCATGAGCCGGGGCCGATCCTACGGCCGTCATGCAGCTCGAATCTCGTGCTCGAACCCTTTTGTTTTGAGCCTCTTGAGTATCCTCCTGCCGGCGATCGGAGCCTCCCAGGAAACCGACGCGGCCCGACGCTCTCGCCCGAATGGGCCTCGATGAGCTGGAGTTGGTTCCCGCGCACGAGTTCGACGCACTCTTCCACGTCGACAGCGTCGGTCCCCCCGAATACCGCATACCGGATCGCTAACGCAGCACGCGGTGCGCACACGCTTCGAGGTTCGCGCCATTGACCCCGTGCGCACCCCTTCGGCTCGGGCTACGAGTCAAGTATCGACGGCGCCTCACAGCAGCTTGACGGAACCTCGCCGGGAACTACCCGTGGGGTTATCGGCGTTCAAGACACTGACGACGAACGAACCGTTGACGAGAGTAGACCAGGATATGGCCAAAGCCGGGCGATGCTGTTGTAGGTGTCCGAGAGACCACCGACGCCCGGCGTGTCGGCGCGCACCCGTGTAACGCGCGCCGCTCCTCCCCGGAGATTGGAGACAGGCCGCCGGGCAATTGCCCGGCGGCCTTTTTTTGTTCCTGGAGGTCATCAGATGGTGTTTGACAACGATTCGAGCGATCTCGAGTGCGGGCCGGGCGGTGTGCAGACGGCGCGGCGCGCCCCGAGGCTCAGACTTCCCCGGGAGCTGCGAGCGATCCTCCGCGGGTGGGCAGAGGCCGGGTATCCCGATGAGACCTGCGGACTGTTGATCGGCGAGTCGAATCCTGCGGGGCCGGCGGTGCGCGAGGTCCGGCGGGCGGAAAACCTCGAGCGCTCGCGCGCGGCGAGCCGATATTTCCTCGACCCCGCCGCCTTCCTCGACGCGGATCGAGACGCACGGGAGGGCGGGCTCGAAGTTCTGGGCTTCTGGCACTCGCACCCCGACAGTCCGGCCTCGCCCTCCGAGACCGACAGAACCCGGGCGTGGGAGGGATACGGGTACGTGATCGTGTCCGTCGACGCTGGGCGAGCGACGGAGGTCCGCCTCTGGCGCCTCGAGAGCGGCACATTTCAGGAAGGAGAGATTGGCGAATGACGACGAGCGCAAGGCTCCACCCCGCCGAGGCCCCGGCGTCGCACGAACACACGCAGCCGCCTGAAGGTGGGGCTGAGCAGCCGGTGATCAGGGTCAGGATCCCCACTCCGCTCCGGACGCACACCGGAGGCCAGGCCGAGGTCCACGTCTCCGGAGCGACCGTACGGGAAGCGCTCGGCAACCTGGTGAGCGAATACGGCGGGATCGAAGAGGCCATCCTCACGCCGGAAGGCAGCCGCCGGCGGTTCGTGAACCTCTTCTTGGGCGACCGGAGTTTGCGGACGGATGAGGATCTCGACGCCCCTGTTTCGGAGGGCGATGTGATCGCCATCCTCCCCGCCGTGGCGGGGGGCAGCGCCGCGAGAGACAGCCGACTCGCCGAGCTTCGATCCGAGATTCCCGAGGTCACGCCGCGGGAGGCGTACGATCTCCAACGGAGCGGCGCGCTTCTCGTCGATGTACGCGAGCCGGACGAGGTGGCGGGCGGATCGCCGCAGGAAGCCCGGCGGATCGTTCGCGGGTTTCTGGAGCTCCAGATCGAAGAGCACGCCGCCGACCTCGGAACGCCGCTGGTGCTGCTGTGCGCCGGTGGCATCCGGTCGCTGCTCGCAGCCGACGACCTCAGGCGGCTGGGATATCACGATGTGCGGTCGGTGCTCGGCGGATTCGACCGCTGGAAGCGGGACGGACTCCCCGTAGAGGAGCCTGAGGCTTTGGGATCGACCGAGCGCGAACGGTACAGCCGCCACCTGCTCATCCCCGAGGTCGGGGAGTCCGGTCAACTGGCGCTCCGCCGCAGCAGCGTGTTGCTCGTCGGTGCGGGTGGGTTGGGGTCGCCGGCTGCGCTCTATCTCGCGGCGGCCGGCGTGGGGACCCTCGGCATCATCGACGACGACGTGGTCGACCGGAGCAACCTCCAGCGGCAGATTCTCCATACGGACGCCGGGGTTGGGACGCCCAAGGTGGAGTCGGCCCGCGAAAGGTTGTTGGCCCTCAACCCGGACATCGAGGTACGGACGTTTCGCGAGCGGCTTTCGAGCGAGAACGCCGAGCGCCTGATGGCCGGGTACGACGTGGTGGTGGATGGGAGCGACAACTTCGCCACCCGTTATCTCGTGAACGACATGTGCGTCCGCTTCCGCATTCCCAACGTGCACGGCAGCATCTACCGATTCGAGGGCCAGGTGTCCGTATTCTGGCCGGGAAGCCCCGAGTCGCCCGGGCCCTGCTATCGCTGCCTATATCCCGAGCCGCCGCCGCCCGAGCTCGCGCCATCGTGCGCCGAAGCGGGGGTCCTCGGGTTACTCCCCGGCGTCGTCGGGACCCTCGAGGCCGTGGAGACCGTCAAGCTCTTGCTGAACGTGGGCGAGCCACTGGTCGGGAAGCTCCTGCACTACGATGCGCTGACGACCGAGTTCACGACGTTCAAGGTCGAGCCCGACCCGGGTTGCGATGGGTGCGGGGACCATGTCGGGTCCGCTCCGTTTCTCATCGACTACGAAGCCTTCTGCACGGTGAGCGCCGCGTGACGGATCCCAGATACCGTGCCGTCGGCGTCTCGGGAAGACCCCGGAGCGCCAACGGGCAGACGGTAGCGGCTCAAGCTCCACGGTCGGAGCGATCCCGGCCTCCTTGGCCGGAGCGGCGCTGGACCCCGCTGGTCCGGATCCCCCACCCGGAGCTTCCGGCGGGAATCTCACTCCGCGCCAAGCTCGAGGGAGTGCACCCCGGGGGTTCCGTCAAAGACCGGCCCATAAGACGAATCCTGGCTCGCGCGCTCAGCGGGGGGCACCTGCGTGGCCGTCGGCTTCTCGACTCCAGCTCCGGTAACGCAGGGATCGCCTACGCGCAGCTGGGCGCCGCCAGAGGCGTGCCGGTGACGCTCGTCGTTCCGGCTCACGCGAGCCGAGAGCGCCTGGATCGCATCCGGGCGCACGGGGCCGAGCTGGTGCTCACCGATCCCATGGAGGGGTACGATGCGACGATCGCCCGCGCGCGACAGCTCGCGGAGGCACACCCCGAGCGGTACTGGTACGCCAACCAATACGCCAATCCCGACAACTGGCTGGCGCACTATCACGGGACCGGCCGCGAGATCCTCGAGCAATGGCGGATGCACGGCCAGGCTCGTAGCAGCGAGCCGCGCGGTGTATCGGGCGAGCTCCCTGACGCATTCGTATCCGGAATCGGCACGGGCGGCACCCTCACAGGCGTGGGGCGCCGCCTCAGGGAGGCCAGGTCCGGAACGTGGGTCGTCGCCTTGATTCCGGAGCGCTTTCCGGGCATCGAGGGCTTGAAACCCCTCGACGACCCGGACGATCACGTCCCGGAGGTCCTCGATCCGACTCTAATCGACGAGCGGATGTCAGTGACCAGCGAGCAGGCGGCGCGGCGCTGTCACGATCTCGCCCGCCTGGGGCTGTTTGTCGGTCCTTCGTCCGGCGCGAACGTGCACGCCGCCCTGGCGCTCGCCGCCTCCGGTCGCGCACGGAGCATCGTGACCATCCTGCCCGATACGGGCGAGCGATACATGTCCACCGACCTGTGGAAGGGAGAATCCATATGAGCACGGCAGAGACGCTCCTCGAGAAGAACCGGAGCTATGCGGAGTCGTTCGAAGAGGGCGACCTTCCCATGCCGCCCGCGCGCCGCGTCGCCGTCATCGCGTGCATGGACGCGCGTCTGGACGTGTATCGCCTACTCGGGCTCGAGCTCGGCGACGCCCACGTGATCCGGAACGCCGGGGGCGTCGTGACCGAAGACGCAATCCGGTCGCTCGTCATCTCGCAACGGCTGCTGGGCACTCGGGAGATCGTTCTCGTCCACCATACTGATTGCGGGATGCTCACCTTCGAGGACGACGACGTAAAGCGGCAAATCGAAGCGGATGTGGGCCTGCGGCCGTCCTTCGCGCTCGAAGCGTTCCCCGACGTCGAAGCGGATATCCGGCAGTCGATCCGTCGGCTACGCGAATCGCCGTTTCTCCAATACGACGAGGCGGTTCGTGGGTTCGTCTACGACGTAGGAAGCGGCCGGCTCATCGAGGTCGACTCGCCCTGACCGAGCCTCCGGCTCGACCCTGGACCAAGCGCGGTCTTAAGGGACCGTCAGCACCTGGCCGGCGTAGATGCGGTTCCCGCGCAGCCTGTTGGCCGATCGCAGCTCTCGGACCGTCGTGCCGTAGCGCCGCGCGGTCGTCCACAGGGAGCCCCCCGACGCACGCGATGGTCTCGGCCGCCCGCGCCGTACTGGCGAGCTGGACGGTCTCCACGTAGGAGGCGTACAGCGTGGGGAAAGACCGCGACGTGGTAATGCGCACGCCGCCCCGGACTTAGGGATGTCGAAGGCCGCTCGGGGAATGAAGCCTAGAACGGGAAGAAGATCGGTATCAAGAAAACCATCAGCGCGAGAAGGACGATCGTCAGGGGCGTGCCGACCTTCAGGTAGTCGGTCGAACGATACCCGCCCGCACCCATGACCAGGAGATTGGCCTTGTGGCTGAACGGCGTCATGAAGGCCGCGGACGCGGCGAGGCTCACTCCCATCATCAGCGGATAGGGGCTGATGCCGAGTCCGTTGGCCGCCTGGATGACTACCGGAGCCATGAGTACAACCGCCGGAGCCCCGTCCAGACCCTGGCTGAGAGCGCTAGCCATGAGCATGAGCGCCCCTAGCGTAGGGTAGTTCCCCAGTGGACCTGCAATGCTCGTGACGCTGTTTGCCAACAGCCCGGCCGCCCCGGTTCGCTCCATAGCGACGCCCACGGGAAGCACGGCGGCCACGAGGAAAATCGCCCTCCACTCGATGGCGCGGTAGGTCTCCTGCATCGTGAGCGCACCCGCCAGCACGATCAGGGAAGCCGCAGTAAAGGCGGCGACGTGGATCGGTTGAAAACCGCCCGCGATCAGGACCACCATCCCGAGCAAACAGGCCAGGGCGTACTTCGCCTTCTTCAAGCGTCGGGGGGCTTGGTCCGCTTCTGAGAGGACGATGAAGTCGGGATCCGCTGCGAGGCGGCGAATCCTCTCCCGCGGGCCGTGGAGGAGCAGGGCGTCCCCGAAGCGGAGGGCTTCGAGAGTCAGATCCATGTGCACCGGCTGGCCCTCCCTCCACAGAGCCAGTGCCAGGAGGCCGAAACGGCCGCGGAAGTCCAGTTGCTCGAACGTGCGGCCGACCAGCGAGCACCGAGGTGCCACGGCCACCTCGACCATTCCCACATCTTCCGATTCGATCTGTGATTCGGCGGGTTCGGGCTCGAGCTCGACATCGCCGAGCTCCACCAGGTTGAAGATCATCTCCGGCTCGGTCGCGACCAGCAGCCGGTCGTCCGCCTGCAGCACGTCGTCTGGCCGAATCGCGAGCCGCGTCTCGGTGCCCCGCACCAGACCTGCAACGGTCAGCCCGGTCAGCTCGCTCAGCCGGCTGCGCGCGATGGTCGTGCCAGCCAGCGGAGAGTCTGTCGGGATCCTGATGGTGAAGAGTTGATCACCGAGGTCCCGGATCGCTTCGATGCCCATCTCCAGAATCTCGAAATCCGGGTCGCCCGTGAGCTTCTCGAGATCCTTCCGTTTTCCCAGCGCCAGCAGCTCGTCGGCTTCTTCGAGCACCTGCTCTGCGAGGTGTGTTCGGTACAGCAGTCCGGCGCGGCACACCGCGACGACCACCAGACTGTAACGCTGGCGGAAGTCCAGCTCGCGCAGGCTCTGCCCCATCAGCTTCGAGTCGTGGGGTAACCGAAACCGGATCCCCCCAACGCCCCGCATGGGTGCCGGGACCTGGTCTGCCGTGGTCTCCCTGACCTCGAGCCGGCGAAGGTGCACGAGCTGCTGCAACTCTCCGAACTCGCCTGTCACGAAGAGCACATCGCCGCTCCTGAGGACCGTGTCTCCCTCCGGTGCCAGGCGCCTGCTGCCGCCGCGAAGGATCGCGAGGACTTTCACCCCGAGAGTGTTTCCGAGCCGCGTCGCCGCCAGACTCTGGCCTTCGAGCGGCGAGTCGGCGGGCAGGCGGATCGAGAACAGACGCTCCTGCAACTGATAGACCTGCTTCAGATCGCCCGACCCGGTTCCCGTCTGCCCGCGGTCCCCTCGAGCCGGCAACAGCCTGCGGCCCACCGTCAGCATGAACAGTGTCCCGACGCCCAGGATCGCGAGCCCGATTGGCGTGAAATCGAACAGCGAGAACGGTTCGAGCCCACGCTCGCTTAGCATCTGCGCGGCCAGGATGTTCGGAGGCGTGCCGACCAGTGTAGTCGTCCCTCCCAGGATGGCCCCGAAGGCGAGCGGCATGAAAAGTCGCGACGGAGGGAGCCCGGCGCGCCTGGCGATCGAAGCGACCGCCGGCATCAATACCGCCGTGGCCGCGATGTTGTTCATGAAGGCGGACAGCCCGCCGGCGACCAGCATCAACACCACGATGAGCCGCGTCTCGCTACTGCCGACGACCCTGTGGATGCGGCCCCCGATCATGTCGGCCACGCCGGTCTCGAGCAGCGCAGCGCCGACGATGAATACCGACAGCATGGTGATCACGGCCGGTGAAGAAAAACCCGTGAAGGCCTCGCCCGGGGTCAGATACCCGCCGAAGACGAGGATCATCAGACCCAGGAAGGCCGTCAGGTCCACCGGCAGCTTCTCGGTAAGGAACAGGTACACCATCCCCCCGAGAAGAGCGAACAGAAAGGCGATCTGGATTGTCACGACCCCATTCTAGCCTGCGGACCGACTGACTGCCTGCTCTCGAAGCTTCAGGAGAAGACCCGGAGGTGGAAGATCCGGATATTGACGGCGTGCGCGGGCCCCTGGCGCCCACGCTCGCTTTTCAATGGCCCGGGGTATCAGGGGACGGTCAGCACCTGGCCGGCGTAGATGCGGCTCCCGCGCAGCTTGTTGGCCGATCGCAGCTCTCGGACCGTCGTGCCGTAGCGCCGGGCGATCGTCCACAGCGAGTCCCCTCTGCGAACGCGATGATCCCGCCCGCCCGCGGTGTTGGAGAGCTGGACGGTCTCTACGTAGGAAGCGTATTGCGCGGGGAAGACCGCGACGTGGTAATGAGGCGGGCGACTTTCACGCAGGGCTTCGAGAACCCCCTGACCTTCCAGGGTGAGGAGCGTGTCCTCGAGCCAGGCGCGGCAGGCGCGGCTTCGGCTTCTTCTGATGTCCATCGCCATGCCGGTCGGGTGCACGGACCGCGGAGAGGCGTTTCGTGGCTGACGCGTGCGAGGCCTCGTGAGGCTGGTGACGACGAGCTGCTCGCCACACGCCCGCCGGTATTGCCGGCCCAGTCTCGAAACGAACAAGGCGACTTCCGGTCGTGCGTAAGGGAACGCGACACCACGCAGCAGGTGATCCTGCCCGTCCCGGACCCGGACCAGGTATCCGGCATCGACGAACCGACGCACCTGAGCGGCGTTGTTCAGGTACGTGAAGTCGTGCTGGCGAGCCACGCGGTTCTGACGGTTGAGCGAGCCCGCGGATCCTCTGAGGCTCTGAGCCTCCGCCCCATCGAACGCCACGAACACGCAGGCGAGGGCCAGCGTGGTCCTGGCCGCCCGGACCGCCGTCATCGACCTGCTCCTCACGTTCACCTCCGTGACTCTCGTCCCATCAGCACTCCGCTCCAACCCGAAGGGCCTGCTATTCTGGGGGGGGAAAGACCTGTAAGACCAGCCTTCTTATGAGAGTCCTGACGGCGCCGCAGGGTTGGCTCGCGCCCGCACCGCCGCGGCGCCGGACCCCCTGGCTACGCGAGCGTCACCTTGAAGCTCTCGATCGCGGCATCTATAGCCTCGCTAAGTGCGGGCACTACCTCGTCGGGCTTCACGTCCGTCGTCCAGATGAAGGTCGACCCGGCACCGCCATTGGCCACCACCTGCATGGACGCGTTGTGGTGCGCGAAGTCAAAGGGCGATTCGACGATTGAGTACGCCACCCGGCGCCGCCCGTCGTCCACAGACACGATCAGTTCGTCCAGCTTCCCCTGGTCACCCAGCTCGCACGTGCGCCGGTCCCCATCGACCGTCACATCGCCCAGGAACGTGATGAGCTCGTTGATCTTCCCGACCTCACGCACGGATGCCCACGCATCGTCCGGGGACGCGCCGATTTGAAACTCGCGATGAATCGTCGCCATTTGATCCTCCTTGGATTGGTTTGATGGTTTGGATTGGCCTGACGTGTGGTATCATGATCCGGTATAGCGGAATGTGCGTTCAGTAACGATCGACAAAAACAACCGGTCGCTCAAGCACTCGGAGTGGGTCACTCGATCGCCCGGAGACCGACCCTGACGAAGTCCTCGATCTGCCGAGGCCCCGCGGGGGATCGCGCCAGATAGCTGGCCCCCTGGATGAGACCGGCGAGGTACCGCCCCAACTCCCTCGGCGCCGCATCCGAGGAGATGTCGCCTTCGGCTCGAGCGACATCCACGGCTCGCTCGAATCCCCTGGCAAGCCGACGCTGAAACGCCGAGACGACGCGTGCCGCGTCAGCGTCGAATGGTGCCACCTCCTCGGCGGTGTTGCACAGCAGACAGCCGTGTTTTCCCTTGCCCGAGCGGACGTGCCCCAGGATGCGATCGAAGACCGCGTGGATCGCGGCGAGGCCTGCGCCCGGCTGCTCCAGTTCGCCGATCGCCCGCGAGATCACCGTCCGCTGATAGTGTTCGAGCGCGGCCACGAACAGTCCGTGCTTCGACCCGTACACGTCGTACAGCCCGTACCGGTTGACCCCCGTCGTCGTGACCAGGTCTTCCACGGACGTCGCGGAATATCCCTTCTCCCAGAACGCGCCCATGGCGTCTTCCAGGGCTTGGTCCGGATCGAATTCTCGCGTACGCGGCACAAGGAACTCCAGGAGTATGTTTCCAAACGACCGTTCTGGAACGTAGGACCCGAGCGCCGGTCCGTCAAATGCGCCCGCTCGGGTCCCTTCGCTCGATCGCGTCCCTGCCCGGAATCTTTCTGCCGCAGGCCCTTACGCCGTCTGCCCGTGAGGGTGGAACTCCCGGGAAGCGTCTGAACTGCCGAGCTTCACGTAGGTGGCACCGAGTACCGCGCCAAACACGAGGTGCCCGACCAGGCTCGGAAGCGCTCCTGACATGCCCGCGATGCTCAGATTGGCGGCGAACCCCATCCCCATGATCCACGGCATGAAGGTGAGGGGTCCCAACACCCACCACACCGCTCCGTAACCGAGTCCAGCGGCTAGCGTCGAGCCGCGTCCGCCGACGAAGGGAGCCAGAAACAGGCCGAAGCCGGCGCCAATTCCTGCACTCATCATCATGTGAACGAGAAACCCCGGAACGGCCGAGGGCAGCCCGACCATCGCTCCGATCATGGGAAGCATCCCCATCATCCCCATCATCAAGCCAAACGGGATGCCACCCGCCAGCCCACCGAGTATCCCACGCCTCAGGTTGTCCGTGTATTCCATCTCGAGAGCTCCCTCGATCTGATTCGTTTTCGAGTCCAGCCCCGCGTCTGAAACGGCGAGGCTCAGTTCAAAGGGAGTGGGTGTCGCGGGGCGGCAATTCATTACAGCACCCACCCCGGTGTCGGTCGCGGGCTGGTGCCTGTGGTCGCCTCCCTGTACGTCATGTTCTTCCGATGATGAGGAAGAGCGGGTGAAGAACGGGGTGGGCTTCCGACGAGAGCTGAGTCGTTTCGACGCGATGATGGTGGCCGTGGGCGGCATCATCGGGGCGGGGATCTTCATCAACCCGTACATCGTCGCCCAGCGGTTGGACACGGGCCCCCTCGTGCTCGCGGCCTGGATCGCCGGCGGGGCGATCGCTCTCGCGGGCGCGTTCACGTTCGCGGAGCTCGGCACGCTGTTCCCGCAGGCCGGCGGCCACTACGCGTATCTTCGGCGCGCCTTCCACCCGATGGCCGGGTTCCTGTACGGGTGGGGACTGCTCCTCATGATCGAGGGGGGCGCGATCGCGGCCGTCGGGATCACGTTCGCCGAGTACTTCCTGCGCGCGCTCGGGCGCACGCAGACGGCCGCGACGCCGATCGCGGTGCTCGGGATCGCGGTGGTGGCGTTCGTCAATTACCTGGGCGTGAAGCCCGGGAGCCGAGTGCTCAACGTGTTCGTCGTGCTGAAGGTGGCGGCGATCGGCGTCTTGATCGCGGCCGGGTTCGCGATCCCGGCGGCAGGGGACGGTGCGATGCTCGGAGCCGGTGCGCAGGCTGCCGGTGCCGCGGCCGGATCGGCCGGCCAGGTCTCCGGAGCCGCCTCCGCCGGCCTCATCCTGGCGTTCGGCGGCGCCCTCATCCCGGTCATGTTCTCCTACGGCGGTTGGCAGAACGCCAACTACGTCGCCGAGGAGATGCGCGATCCGCGTCGCGACCTCCCGACGAGCTTGATCGCGGGCACGCTGCTCGTCGTCGTGGTATACGGGCTGATCAACTACATCTATCTGCGGACCCTCGGCCACGCCGGTCTGAGCTCGACGATGACGCCGGCATCAGACACCGCGCGGGCCGTCTTCGGACCCATCGGCGACCGGTTGATCGCGGCGACGATCGCCGTCTCGACCTTCGGATTCCTGAACTTGACCATGCTTGCGCCCACGCGTGTCTACTTCGCGATGGCCCGGGACGGCGTGTTCCTCGAACGGGTGGCCAGGCTGCACCCGAAGTTCGGGACCCCGTCGCTCGCGATCGGGATCCAGAGCGTGTGGGCCATCGCGCTGGCCCTCACCGGCACGTACGCCCAGCTGGTCGACTATGTGGTGTTCGCCGACTGGATCTTCTTCGGTCTCGCCGGCCTCAGCCTGTTCGTGTTCCGTCGCACCTTCCCGGTTTCCGAGCGTCCGCCGGGTGCGTTCCGG
This sequence comes from Gemmatimonadota bacterium, assembly GCA_039589195.1. Lineage (GTDB taxonomy): Bacteria > Gemmatimonadota > Gemmatimonadetes > Palauibacterales > Palauibacteraceae > JBDHAC01. Next base: position 36,384 of record JBDHHV010000003.1, read on the forward strand.
ACCCCTGGGTACCCGGTCATCCCGGGTCTATTCGTGCTTGTGGCCCTGTTGATCGTGGCCAGCGTGCTGCGGTCGAACACGGTGGGCTCGCTGATCGGGATAGGCCTCTTGCTCACGGGCGTGCCCGCCTTCCTGTTCTGGAGACGAGCGTCGGTCAGAGGCGGAGGCGACGAAGGAGGCGTGGGATGACGAACCCCCAAAGCATGCGGGTGTCGACGGAGTGGGCGCCATACATGCATTGGTCGAAGACGCACGAGAGGGCTCTCCATGACCTCACGGGCAGCAACCTGCTCCCACTCGGCCTCGAAGAACTCCCCGGAGGGGTCGAGGCCGTTCGCCTGACCGGACCCAACGACGAGGGATACGCCCCGCTGGTCAACGCGATCGCGACCCGGTACGGTGTAGAGCCCGACCGTGTGTGCACGGCGGCCGGAACGTCCGGGGCGAACTTTCTCGCCATGGCGGCGGTCATCCGCCCTGGGGACGAGGTGTTGATCGAGCGCCCCACCTACGACCCGCTGTTGGGCGCGGCACGTCTCCTGGGGGCGGAGATCCGGCGCTTCGAGCGGGCGTTCGAGGACGAATTCCAGCCTGACCCCGGCCGCGTGGCGGCGGCCGTCTCGTCTCGCACGCGGCTCATCGTTCTGACGAACCTCCACAACCCTTCCGGCGTGTTGATCCCCGAGGTCACGATCCGGGGAATCGGCGAGGTGGCCGAGTCCGTCGGGGCTCGAGTGTTGGTGGACGAGGTGTATCTGGAGACCGCGTTCGACGCATCGCCGCAGCCCGCCGCGATGATCTCCGACACCTTTGTCTCGACCAACAGCCTGACCAAGGCGTTCGGGCTGGCCGGGCTCCGGTGTGGATGGGCGATCGCCTCGCCGGCCGTGGCCGAGGCGATGCGGCGGGCGCGCGATGTCGTCGACGCCGTGGGGTCGTTCCCCTCCGACACGCTGGCGACCGTGGCGTTTGCCGGGATCGACCGCATCCTCGCCCGCGCCCGCGAGATTCTCATCCCGAACCTGGGCCGGCTGGGAGAGACGGTAGAGAGAGCGCCAAGCCTGGCGTGGGTTAGCCCGGAAGGCGGACCCGGTGGATTCCCGCGCCTGCTGGGGACGGAGGATGCCGAGCCCTTCGTCGAGTTCCTGGAGAGGGAGTTCGAGACCAGCGTCGCCCCGGGGCGGTTCTTCGAGGCCCCGGCGCACTTCAGGGTTGCGATCGGAGGTGCTTCCGACCGTGTCGCCCGAGGCCTCGATGCGCTGGATCGCGCGCTCGAGGCCTGGGGCGACGGTCAGATGTGAGGCCCTGCGCTATCCTAGGGTAGCTCGGGTGGCCTCAGCAGGGGTCGCGCGGACTTAGTTTTAGTTCTGGAGGGCCACCCGCCCCTTCATCTCGAGGAGAACGAGCTCGCCTGTCTCCTCACCCACGTTCGTGGGGAGGTGTGCCTCGGCATCCGTGCACAGTACCTGGCCAAGCGCGGTCTCCGGCACGTCCACGACCTCACCGTCCGGCAACTCGAAGGTGGTCGGCATGTCCCCCAGGAATATGGCGCAATTCGCGGGATGGTTGTGCATCACTGACGTCTCACCGGCCCCGTACCGGATCCGAATCAAGCGGCCGACGTCATTCTCGAACTCGACCGAGTAGTGGTCGGGGTCGGCCGTCACGGCATCGGGATGCTCAAAGGACGCCGATCCGGCCATGGCGCCCTCCTTGAACTCGACCAGGATGGCCTCGCCGGCCTCGGCACCCACGTTCGCGGGATTGTGGACTACGGCGTCGAAACAGGTGAGCTCCCCGGCAGCCTGGCCGATCTCGACGACCGCACCCTCGGTGTCCGTCATCTCCCAGGAGCCCTCACTGAGCGCCACGGCGCAGTGGGCGGGGTGTGTGTGCATGACGGACTGTTCGCCCGCGCCATACGCGACGCGGAGGAGACGAACGGCGTCGTTCTCGAACTCGACGGAATAGTGGCCCGGATCGGCCGTAACCGAATCGGCGTATTCCTCCGGTGCGGGCGCTTCGCCGCAGCCGAAGGAAAGCGAGATCAGCGCGACCGGGAGCAGCTTCGCGGGACGCATACGGGTACCTCCTGTGGCACGATGGGGACGGACTCTCGACGGAGACGGGTGTCGCTAGTCGCTGGCGGAGTAGAGTGGGGGGCGTGGAAGGCAACGGCAAGACGTGTCTAACACGGTCTCCCGCTGCAACGGCCCTGTGGCGGTGCAGAACTCGTCTTCAGGAGGTGGTCGTCTAGCCGCTTCCCACTGGCGTCAGCCAGCCATGATCATCCGGCGCTCGGCCCCGCACGGTGTCCATGAAGGCGGCCTGCAACCGCTTCGTCACCGGTCCGGCTTGGCCCGCTCCAATCGTGATCCGGTCTACGCTTCGCACCGGCGTCACCTCCGAGGCCGTGCCCGTCAGGAACAGTTCGTCGGCCGTATACAGGCTCTCTCGCGGCACGGGCTCCTCCCTCACTTCCAGACCCATGTCGCGCGCGAGCACGACCACGGAGTCTCGCGTAATGCCCTCCAGAGCCGTGCCATCCAGGACCGGCGTGACGAGCGAGCCGTCCCGCACGAGGAAGAGGTTCTGGCCCGAGCCTTCGCTCACGACGCCTGCCGGGCTCAGGACGATCGCCTCAGCGTAACCGTTGGCCACAGCTTCCATCTTGATCAACTGCGCGTTGTTGTAGTGTCCGGCCGATTTGGCCTGGACGGGGAACGTGTTGGGCTGCGGGCGAGCCCAGCTGGACACGCACACGTCTACGCCCTGCTCGAGGGCGCCCTCACCCAGGTACGTGCCCCAGTCCCAGGTGGCGATGTAGGTCTCGATCGGGCTGCCGACCGGGTTGAGTCCCGGTGCCCCGTATCCCCGCAGCACCATGGGTCGCAGGTAACAATCCTCGAGACCGTTCTCGGCGACGAGTTGGCGGCAGGCGTCACTCAGCTCGTCCAGCGAGTACCCGGGCGCGAACCGATAAATGGCGCAGGAGCGGAACAGCCGACGCAGGTGGTCCTCCAGCCGGAAGATGGCAGGGCCGTCGGTAGTCTTGTAGCAGCGGATTCCCTCGAAGACCGACGAGCCGAACTGGACCGCCAGGCTCAGAATGTGGGTCTGAGCCTCGGCCCACGGGATCAGGGATCCGTCCTTCCAGATCCAGCGCGCTTCCGGGAACGATGTCGACATCATCAAATCCTGTTGGGGTCCACCGCGATCATGTGTCCGAGTCACTTGGGGTGGGCGAGCTCCCGCTGTTCACGGAGCACGCCGGCACGCATGACGTGAGTCAGGCTCCGAAACGCGCGGACGTCCTCGTTCGGGTCCTGCTCCAGCACGATGAGATCAGCGATCTTCCCGGCCTCGAGCGTCCCGAAATCGTCGAGCCGGTTCATGGCGATGGCCCCGTTATGCGTTGACATGACCACGATGTCCGGCGCGCTGATTCCCGCAGCCTGCATGGCCTCCATCTCGTTGTAGATCGACGGGCCGTGCAGGGTCAACGGGTTACCTGCGTCGGTGGCCGTGGCGATCGTAACCCCCGCTTCGTGCACCCGGCGAATGTTCTCGTTCATGATCCCGAGCGTCATTCCTCCGCGTTCCAACCGGCTGTAGAACGCTTCGGGTGATCGTTGGGCCTCCGGCATCAGCGCCTGCAACTCCCCCGTCTGCTGGAGCTTCGCGCGCGTGCCGGCATCGACACAGCCGTTGGGGTCGTCGATCTCGGGCGGCAGGGCGAGAGCGATCGCACCACGCGCCCGGGTCCAGAATGCCCCGACTACGAGCGTCGGCGCATAGACCGCATCGTTCTGCCGGAGCAACTCCAAGAACTCCTTGTCCACGGGCTCGTTCTGCACGCTGTGCACGAGCAGCTTCGCCCCCGCCCGTAGGGCCATCTTCGCCTCCCGCAGCGAAGTGGCATGGACGATGAGGTCGAGTCCGGCGGCACGCGCCTCCTCGCCGACCTGCATGAGCCGAGCGTCCAGCTCGTCACGTCGGTCCGCCGGCGGGCGCAGGTACCACACCTTGGCCGCCGTCGCTCCCATATCCACGACCTTCCGAACGCTCGTCGAGACCTCGTCGGGCGTGTCCATGGGGAGGAAGGTGTACAGCTCGTCGTCCGCCATCAGGGCCGATCGGGTCGCGTGCGTGATCAGCGGTCCCGCGGCGCGAACGTGCGCGGCGTTCGGATCGTGCTCGGATGCCGCCGGAAGCCCGGTGGTCCACGGGTGACCGCCGACATCGTACACCGCCGTGATTCCGCTGCACAGGTACGACTGGTGCCAACGCTCCGGGTGATCCCGGTTGTATCGCGAGGTCTCCAGGTACGGATACAGGTCGGGTGCCTGGAGCCCGTCGGGTCGCCCATCGATCCACCCGGTCTGGCTGAAGTGGACGTGGGCGTCCACCAGGCCGGGCGTGATGTAGCGACCGGAGACATCCACCCGGGTAGCACCCGGCGGGATCGGGCAATCGGTCTCCGATCCGACGCACGTCAGTCGATCGCCTTCGACCAGCACCACTCCCTGGGGGATCGCGGGAGCGCCGGTTCCGTCGATCACGCTGGCGCCGACGAGCGCCGTGGTTTGGGCGGCGGCCGAGCCGGACAGGGCGAGCCCGGACAGAGCTAGTGCGAGTGAGATCGGCGACGCTGTTGGTCGTGGCATGACGGCATCCTGGTGTGGAGTCGAAACTGGGCTCGCCGGGAGAGTGCCACAGGAGCCCTTCGGTTCGCAATCGCATGGCCCAACCCGTACTGCACTCTGCATATTCACACGTATGAGGCCGCGCCGAGCTCCCAGTGATTTCGCAGCGTGAAGTTACCGCTCGGCCGATCAAGAGAGGCCATCATGGAATCGAAGACTCCGAGACCCGCCGCCCCAGCGGGTTGGATGTGTGTCGCTCTACCCTGCGTGTGGGCCCTTCTCGTCACTGGGTGCAGTCCCGGGCCATCGCCCATCGACTACTCGGGGCCCACCGCCGAGTGGGTGGAGTACGGGGCCAACGCGGGAGGCGACCGCTACTCCCCAGTCACGCAGATCACTCCGGAGAACGTAGGGCAGCTCGAAATCGCCTGGACATACCACACCGGCGACGTATCGGATGGCCGCGGCGACGTGCGTTCGCGCAGCACCTTCGAGGCGACCCCGATCCTCGTCGATGGCACGATGTACGTATGCACCCCTTTCAACCGGGTCATCGCTCTCGACCCGGAGACGGGCGAGGAGCGCTGGGCCTACGACCCGAAGACCGATCTGTCCGGCTCATACGCGAACCAGCTCGTATGCCGCGGCGTCTCGGCATGGCTCGATTCCGAGGTGAACGAGGCGGAGTCAGGAGCTTGTCACCGGCGGATCTTCACGGCCACGAACGACGCGCGCCTCATCGCTCTCGACGCGGCCAGCGGCGCCCCGTGCGAGGACTTCGGTTCATCGGGGGAGGTCGACCTCAATCCGGGCGTGGGCGAAGCTCTTTGGCGGGGCGAATATCAGGTCACGTCGCCGCCGGCCATCGCCGGGAATCTAGTAGTCGTGGGCTCCGCGGTTGCCGACAACGTGCGGCTCGATGCGCCGAGCGGCGTCGTGCGGGCGTATGACGCGCGCAACGGAGAGCTGCGTTGGGCCTGGGACCTCGCACCACCTCTGGAGGTCCCCGGTGCCCTGTATGCGGACGAGACGGGATACATGCTGGGCACCCCGAACGTGTGGGCGCCCTTCAGCGTGGATCAGGAGCGCGATCTGCTATTCGTGCCGACGGGCAATCCGACACCCGACTACTACGGTGGACAGCGTAACGGCAGCGACTACTACGGGAGCTCCGTGGTCGCCCTCCGCGCCTCGACCGGCGAGGTCGTGTGGCACTTCCAGACCGTGCACCACGACGTGTGGGACTACGACGTGCCCGCGCAGCCGACGCTCACGAGCATCCGGCGCGAGGGAAGGGAAATCCCCGCGGTGGTGCAGGCGACAAAGATGGGTATGCTGTTCACCTTCGACCGGGAGACGGGCGAGCCCCTGTTCCCGATCGAGGAGCGCCCGGTGCCGCAAAGCACCGTGCCCGGTGAGCAGACCTCGCCGACACAGCCATTCCCGGTCAAGCCTCCGCCCCTCGTCCCACACGAGTTGTTGCTGGACGACGTGTGGGGGCTCACGCCGTGGGACCGGAAAGGTTGCCGGAGGAAGCTCGAGGCCGCGCTCTACGAGGGGATCTACACACCGCCAGGGCTCGGGCAGGGGACCATCAACTATCCGGGTACCGCCGGGGGGTCGAACTGGGGTGGCGTGGCGGTCGACCCCGAGCGACAGGTCGTGATCGCGAATGTCATGAACCTGGCGTGGGTCGTCTCGCTGGTCCCGGCCGACCAGTTCGACGAAGCCCGCCGTGCGAACCCCGGCGTCGAGTTCGGCCGTCAGCGTGGCACGCCGTACGCCATGCGACGGGAGATGTTGATGTCGACGTTCGACCTCCCCTGCAATCCGCCGCCCTGGGGCACGCTCGCCTCCGTGGACCTGCGGACTGGCGACATCCTGTGGCAGGTTAAGCTGGGGACGATCCGCGACCTGGCTCCGATACCTCTCCCGTTGAAGGTCGGGGTGCCGAGCCTCGGCGGGCCGATCGTGACCGCCAGCGGGCTCGTGTTCATCGGGGCCGCGGTGGACGACTACCTGCGCGCGTTCGATGTCGAGACCGGTGAGGAGGTTTGGAGAGGGCGCCTGCCCGCCGGCGGGCAGGCCACACCCATGACCTACCGCCTCAGCGAGACAAGCAAGCAGTACGTGGTGATCGCGGCGGGCGGGCACGGCCGCGCCGATACGAAGCTTGGTGACGCGATCGTCGCCTTCGCCCTACCGGACGAATCCGGAGTGAACTGAACGTGAGTGTTTTGATTTGGAGGTATACAATGCGACCTCGCGTCGCCCTCCTCGCGACCCTGATTCCCACCGCAGTAGCGGCTCAGGAGGCCCGCCGAGCCCTGACCGCGGAGGACTATGCCCGCGCCGAGAGCTTCCTTTCCTCCAACACGAGTCCCCTCGTGTTCGGCGGTGCGGTGAGCCCCACATGGTTGGAGAACGGACGGTTCTGGTACCGGAACCGGTTCTCACAGGGTGAGGAGATCGTCCTCGTCGATCCGGATGCGCGCAGGCGGGCGCGGGCTTTCGACCACGAGAGGATGGCAGCCGCTCTGACGTCGGCCGCGGACACTGTGTTCGCCGCGTTCGCGCTTCCGCTGCGTGGGTTCGGACTGGAGGATGGGACCGCGACGTTTCAGATCGGCCGCGACAGCTATTCCTGCGACCTCCAGTCCTACCGCTGTGGGGCGGAGGCACAGGATGCGTTTGCGGCCACCCGGACCGATGTCGTCTCGCCCGACGCGTCGATGGCGGCGTTTACCCGAGATCACGACCTGTGGGTGCGCGATCTCGCGACCGGCGCGGAGACCCGGCTCACAGCGGACGGCGTCGAGGACTTCGGCTACGCCACCAACAACGCCGGTTGGGCCCGCAGCGACCGCCCGGTCTTGAAATGGTCTCCCGACTCCCGGAAGATCGCGACCTTCCAGCACGATGGTCGCGGAGTGAGAATGATGTACCTGGTTCGCACGGTAGTGGGGCCGCCGGAGCTCGACGCCTGGCGGTACCCCTTCCCGGGCGACTCGGTGATCTTCCGCATCCATCGGGTGATTATCGATCTGGATGCACCGGCGGACCGCCGGTTGGTTCGTCTCGAGATGCCACCCGACCAGCACCGCTCCACCGTCTGCGATCACATTTCCTGCCGGGGCACGTTCGCTGACGTCGAATGGAGCCCCGACGGCTCGCGGCTCGCTTTCGTTTCCAGCTCCAGGGACCACAAGCGGGCCACGCTCCGGGTCGCGGATGCGGTCACCGGGGATGTTCGCGACGTCTTCGAGGAGGTCGAGGAGACGTTCTACGAATCGGGAGGCAACTGGCGCTTTCTAGCGGAGACGAACGAGGTCATCTGGTTCTCCCAGCGAGACGACTGGGGACACCTTTATCTGTACGACGTGACCACTGGCGAGATGGGTCACCAGATCACCTCGGGCGATTGGAACGTGAACCGGGTGCTCAACATCGACCCGGCGGATCGCACCGTCCTGTTCATGGGGAACGGCCGTGAGCCGGGCGATCCTTACTTTCAGTACCTGTACCGCGTCAGCCTGGACGGTGGTGACGTCCGGCTGCTCACGCCCGACAGTGCGAATCACACGATCTCGCTCTCACCGAGCGGAAAGCACTTCGTCGACAGCTATTCGACGCCGACGATCAGCCCCGTGACCGTGGTCCGCGATCCGGACGGGACCGTGACCCAGACCCTGGAGGAAGCCGACATCTCGCGGTTAGTGGAGTCCGGTTGGGAGCCGCCCATGCCCTTCACCGTGAAAGCCCGGGACGGCGAGACGGATCTATTCGGGCTCCTGTTCCGGCCGCGGGATTTTGATCCCGAAGCGAAATACCCGGTCATCAACTACCTCTATCCGGGTCCGCAAAGCGGCAGCGTGGGGAGTCGCAGCTTCCGGTCCTCGCACCGCGACCTCCAGGCTCTAGCGGCGTTGGGCTTCGTGGTCATCGAGCTGGATGCGATGGGCACGCCCATGCGCTCGAAGGCCTTCCACGAGACGTACTACGGCAACATGGGGGACAACGGGCTCCCGGATCAGATCTCGGGAATCCGTCAGCTGGCCGAGCGACACCCGTGGATCGATTTGGACAGGGTAGGGATCTACGGCCATTCCGGGGGTGGCTTCGCGTCCACCGACGGGATCCTGCGTTACCCGGACTTCTACAAGGTCGCCGTGTCACAGGCCGGCAATCACGACAACCGCAACTACGAGGACGACTGGGGTGAGAAGTGGCAGGGGCTGTTGGAGGAGTATCGCGAGGGCGCTACGAACTACGACAACCAGGCCAACCAGCTCCTGGCGGAGAACCTGAAGGGCAAGCTTCTCATCGCCCACGGGACGCTGGACAGCAACGTGCCACCGTCCAACACCATGCTGGTCGTAGACGCGCTAATCGCGGCCAACAAGGACTTCGACCTCCTGCTCCTCCCCAACCGCGGTCACGGGTTCGGCAACGAACCGTACATGATGCGACGCCGGTGGGACTACTTCGTGAGACACCTGTTGGGGGCGGAGCCGCCGGACGGATACGAGATCGGGCAGGAGCGGCCGCTGGTACCGTAGGGATGGTCGGCAGGTCGTTACGCTGGGATTCCTGAGCGACCTGCTCGCGACCGGCTACGGCCTCCTCCGCAGAGTCACGCGCGTGACCGGGATGACGAAGCCCTCGGGCAGCTTGAGCTCGAAGCCTCGAATCTCCTGGACGCCGACGAGTTCCCCGCTCTCCTGTAGAGTGACGGTATAGACGGCGATCCCGCCCCCTCCTCTGGGATTGAGGTAGCCCCACTCGAGGGTCCGTCCCTCCTCGAGTATCCGTATGAACTCGTGCGGCGTGCCTTCACCGCTTCCTCGATGGTTGATGGTGATGGACGTGCTCCCCACGACCTCGTCGCCCTGCGGCTCGAATCTCACCACCAGGTCCATGGGTGTGCCTCCCTCGTGTGCCGCTCTCCCTACCCAGACGCCCAGGAACGCCGATAGCGCGTCGGGGCTCACCGGGGGGGAACCGAGGAGCTCGTCCACGATCTTGTTCGAGGTCACCTCCCCCGTGCGAATCACGTCATCGGCTTCCTGCTCCAGCTCCGCGAGTACCGGCGAGGTCCCGTACATTTCGCGCGCGCGATCGACGAGCTCCTTGGCCTGGCTTCCTCGCCGGCTCACCAAAAGACCTTCCGCGTTACGAACGAGGTACTGCCGCGGAATCGAGACCGAGTAACCGTACGCACCGGAGATCCGTTCGTATTGTGTCACGAGCTCCTCGAGGGTCCTGGCCCGGTTGCTCGACTCCGGATAATCGAAGAAGAGCTCCTTGAGTCCGAGATACGTTCCGAGGAAGGCCATGGACTCGTGCGTTTCGTTCAGCCCATCGATCCGGGCGAGCGCGAGACCGGGCGGGGCCGCGGCCTCGAGTTCTTCCCAGCTCTGATCCGGCCACCCGAACTGCTCCTCGACGCTGACCAGCCGCTTCTCCATCTGCGGAGTGTTCGCGGCAAGGATGGTGATCCTCTCGGCTAGGGACCGATCGTCCAGGTGCATCGGCGCGTCCAGGGCCAGATGCCACTGAAACAGGTGCGGCCGGCCGGCGAAGGCGTAGCTCGCGAACAGGCCACCGTGCGAGTGACCCACCAGAAGCCGGAGCGGCTGAGTTCGGTACTCGCGCTCGATCAGCGGGATCAGCTCCTCACCGAAGAAGTCGAGGAACCGATCGCCCCTCGGTTCCTCGCCCAACAGCGGAGGCAGATCAGTCATCCAGGGGGGCGTCATGTCCAATTCGCGGCTCACATTGTGGACCGCGACGATGATCATCTCCGGGATCCTGGAGTGAGCCGCGAGATAGTCGACCGCGTTGATCGTGTGATCGAGGTTGAACCGCCCGTCCAAGAGGTACATCACCGGGTACGCGATCGAGGCGGCCTCATACCCGCGGGGTAGCGCGACTCGGATCTCTCGCTGCTCATCGAGTACGTCCGAGTGCCATGTGTGAGTGAGTACGCGCTCCTGTGCCGCCGCGGCCGTCGAGCCCGCGATGGCCAGAGCCGATTTGCCCGTCACCCGCTGAAGAGCGGATGTTGCGAGCGTAATGATCGCGACCAGTGTCAGAGCCTTCGCGGTCTTTGTCATGTTTGCCTTTCTGCTCGGAGATTCCAGGGCGCCTTCACCCTATGACAGCCCTGGTGTCCCAAGCGTGAGGCCGCCACACGGCGGCCGTGGGCCCTACGGCGTGGCGGCGACCGGTTTTCTACGCATAGCGGTGGGATTTGACGGCGAGATTGAGCGCGGACCGACCTGTACCACTTGCGCTTCTCGTTTTCCCGGGTACTTTCGCGCGTCTCCGTTGTCTTGTCGTACCTTTCCCTAGAAGGAGTCGCTCATGAAGTGGAGGACCCTGCTGTTTCCCGTCGTGGCCGTGTTCGCCTTCGCCCCTCAGACGGCCCATTCACAGACTCTGGTCGGCACGTACTATCGCTGCAGCACCGCCGATGAAGGCGAAGCTGACTTCATCATGAACACCGTGCTCAGCGAGATCTTCGACCGGCACGCCGATGCGGGTGACATCTCCGGCTGGGGCTGGGTCGAGCACCAGGCGGGCGGAGCCTGGCGCCGGATCCAGACCATCACGGCCCCCGATCGCTCCACGGTCTTGAACATGTGGGGACAGATCATCGAAGAGATCGAGGACGAGCACCCGAACGCGTGGCACCGATTCAACGAAATCTGTGACGCGCACGACGACTACATCTGGAATCTGGTTGCCGCGTCCGAGGGCAACGATCCGGGTGTCACGCCGGATGCCTGGGTGTCGACCTACTGGGTCTGCAATGAGAGGACCGAGTCCCGGGCCGACGAGCTCATGCAGCAGATGGGTCCCGTGGTCGACCAGCACATCGCCGCCGGGCACCTTGGCGGCTGGGGCTGGTACGCGCACGACATCGGAGGCCGCTTCCGTCGCCTGATGACCTTGCAGGCCGCGGCGGACTTCGATGTGCTGGAAGGGCGGGAGATGGTGATCAACGATCTTCAGTCGAACCACGCCGAGCTGCTTGACGAGTTCAGCTCGATCTGCGGCGCGCACGTCGACTACCTGTGGGCCAACGGCCGCGCCGGAGACGACGACTAGAGCCGTTCGACTCTCAAACGACCAGAGCCGTCGGCTCTCAGACGAGCTACAGTCCAGAACAGCCGAAAGCCCGCCATTTGGCGGGCTTTCGTGCATCCGGGGAATGGGTTCTCGGTCCCGATGCGCGGGCTTTCTCCGCCCAGCCGGGCGTCCGCTCGCGGTCACGATACGAATGTAAGATTTCGCGCTCTTGAGGCATCTAAGAAATGAGGAAGTAGGTGGTGTGGCGGTGAGGTCGGTCGTCTCCCGCCCCAGGAGTCGGCATGCAGTTGGAGAACTTTGGGTTGCCTGCAAGGTCCGTCCCACGACCTGGTGGCCTTGACTATACACCTGCCGCTTCCGCTCCCGGCGCCGTTCGGCCCATCCTCGCTCCAAAGACAGTCAGGAGAACACGAATGTCCCCTCGTTGCGTTGTGCGAGGTCTCATCTTGGTCATGGGATCGTTCGGGTGCCTCGCCCCATCCGTCGACGCGCAATTGCGCGGACTCCCGGTATTCCTGGAATCGCAGTTCGCATACGACGGTCGCATCAGCCTCGATGTCGGTCATGCGGGGGAGGTCGACGGTCTCGCGGCGGCAGGAAGCGCCTCCTACCTGGTCTGGATTGGCAACTGCAAGCGGGTCGCGGTCTCGGCGGGGGCCGGCATCCTGAACCCTGGAGGAGGCGACTTCGAGGCGCACTTCAACGGTGGTGGTGGCGTGTCCGTCTTGCTCAACCCTTGTCCGGATGTGTTTTCGATACCCAACCCGGCCGTGTGGCTGGTCGGCGGGGTCGGCCTCGTGGACATGGACGGCGAAACCGCCGTCAACGTGCCACTCGGCATCGGCGTGGCCTACAAGGTCGAGATATCGACCGTGCAGATCGAGCCCTGGATCGTACCGCGGCTGCACTACAGAGAGCCGCTGACGACAACCGATGACGCCGATTGGGACTTCGCGGTCTCAACAGGCGTAACGTTGGGTCTGGGTGGAGAATTCGGGTTGAGGGTGGCAGTTGACTGTTGTGAGGACGGCATCGGTATCGGTTACCGAGTCAGCCGCTGGTTTTGATCATGGCCAATCGACAATTCCTCCCAAACGTCGTCGAGCAGTTCCGGTCCCTCAACCGGTCAGGAGAGCGGCTGGCGGTAACGGAGGGGTTCGGGCGTCCGTTCAGGGACCGGCGCTACACGATTTTCCACACACATGGGGGGAAGGACAACCATTTTCAGGGGGTGCAACGCGTCGGCAACCACCTCCTGATCTCGGGTAGCTTTCCGTACTCGAGGAAGCGGTCAGACCTGTTCGTCGTTCGATTCGCCTCACGACCTTCCGATCCGGGGCCCTGGGGGTCGAACCTGATGCGCGACCGTAACCCGCCGGACATGGATCGGCTGGCCAACTACTTTCGCATCGATGGCGCCTATTGGCATCCGGGCGGCTTCAACTTGCTCGACTCCACGGCCGTGATCCCGATCGAGAACTTCGATCATCAGTCCAAGATCGTATTTGTCGACGTCCAGGACCCTGAGGACCCGCGACTACTAACGGACCGTGAGGTCGATCGACCCGATTACAAAGCCGGCGCCTGCGCGGTCACGCCGCTAGCGAACGACCGCATTCTGTTGGCCGTGTGGAGCGACAGCGACAAGCCACCTCCTGACGAGAGAAAGTCGCCTTTCCACCTTGATCTCTACCGGTCCACGCACCCGAACAGCACCAAGCGCTTCACGCTGATCGCTCAGTTTTTTCCTCCAGAGGATCACGACTTCCACCGCAAGTTCCAATCGCTCGATTTCATCTGGGGAGGAGAGCAAGGGGGGGAGGAGACGCTTTTCCTGATTGGCTTCGAGAACACATCCGGCGCAGCGCCCGAGTTTCCAGGCGACGACGTGGCCTACCTCTTCGAGGTGGACCTGAACGCGCTCCCCGCCAGCGCACCGGCGAACCCCCTGCTATTGGGAGACGACTTCCTCGGACAGGCGGAACCACCGTGCGTGTTCGTTTGCAGCAAGAGGTGGTACAACATGGACGCGGGGTCGTGTGCCTACGTCGACAGCAACCAGCAACTCATCATCTACTCGGTGTACCACTTCATCCAGCGCCTTCGCCGTCGCTCTATTCTCGGCATCAAATGTCAGGAGTTTCGCGCGACGACCTTCGCCTCACCGATCGACCGTATCGAAGATGCCTGGGTCGATCTGTACGAAGGTCCCGAAATGGAGGGCCGTAGGCTCACACTCCTGGGGCCCTGGGACTCCTCTGTCGAGAACGCCAAGCGGATCTTCGCGGACGACAAACGATTCGACTTCACCGCTTCCATACGCTGCCAGCTACCGGGCGATCGAGCCTTCGTGCTCTACCCCGAAAAGGAATTTCGTGGGGAGGGCGCGCTCGTGATTACCGGGAACGGGCTCGTGCGGGAGATCGATGTGCCGGGCACCGGATACGCGGGTCAGTTCGGATCGTGCCGGTTCCAGCCCAGGTCGGTGGCCCTGGCTTTGCCGGGCGCGATCGTCAGGTAATAGACGGGTAGAAGAGTTGTACGCGGCCGAAGCTTGGATGAAGCCAACTAGCAGGAACGTGCGCAATGAACCCCATACTCTTTGGCGCTGCCGAGATCGATATCACCCCCAACATCGGCCTTCCGCTGGCCGGGTTCTCGATCGACGGAAAGGAAGCCGTCGGCGTCCGAGGCCATCTGTTCGCTCGCGCTTTCTATCTGGAAGATGAGGCGGGCGAGCGCGTAGCCTTCTGCGTCGCGGATCTTCACTCCGGAACGCGCTACCTGCACGAGACCGCGGCAAACCGGACAGGTTCCTCGTGCGGAGTCGGCGTCGATCGTCTGGTGCTGTGTGGGACGCATACGCACACGGGCCCCGGCAACCTGTACGGCAACAACCTCTACGACACGTTCACGCAGAAACGGGCGGGGCTCGACGAAGATTTGGCGGACTGGCTCGCCACCCGCATCGCTCTCGCCGTCGAAGAGGCGGCGGCGCGGGCGGAGCCCGCCTTGATCGGCATGACGCGTCGATCATTGTGGGGTGTCACGCAAAACCGAAGCCTACCGGCCTTCCTGAACAACCCGGATTCCGATGCGTGGAACGAGCCGGGCGCACCGGGCGAGGACTGTCCTCCCGGTCTCCCCGAAACCCGCACCAAGGTCGATCCGCGCATCTCGGTGTTGACCGGAGTGCGGGACTCCGACCGGCAGGTGTTGGGCGCCCTGGCGTTCTACGGCTGCCACACGACTACGCTTGGGATGGCGGTGGACTACTACGCACCCGATTGGACAGGCTACGCCTGCCGACGGGCGAGCTGGGATCTCGAGCGGACGGCCCCGGGCCCGCCCGTGATCGTGGCGGTCGGGTTGACGGGGGCCGGCGATGTAAACGGACTCCGGATGGACCAAACCCCTCCTTGGAGACAGGGCCCGTCGCTCGCACAGTCGTTGGGAGCGCGGATCGGAGTGGAGATCGCTAAGGCCGCGCGGGCGGCCAAGAAGGCCGCGGCGGGTGGCGAAGTGAGAGTACTCTACGCGGAACCGACCACCGCAGACGGTGCCTCCTATCCGAAGCCGAAGGCGCGGCTCGCCGAAAAGTGGATGATGGGCGCGTCGGCGCTGGCGGGCTCTGATGACGGACGTAGCGCCATCTTCCACCTGGGGCTGGCGAAGGAAGGAATGACGGGGGGAACGCCCATTCCCCACCGCCCCAAGGCGAAAGCGGCGGGTCCACTTCAGGACGTGCTCGAGTTTATCTTGGATCTCGAACCGGGCTCGGTTCTACCCCTCCATGCGGTTCGCGCGGGTGACCATCTGTTCGTGACAGTCCCCGGCGAGCCCACCGCACACTCGGCTTTCGACATAGAGCGCGCTGTCTTGGATCAGTCAGGGACCGCGAGCGCCACCGTGATCGGGTTTGCCGGCGACTACTTTGGCTACCTCCCCACGCCCCGAGAGTACGATCTTCAGCACTACGAGGGGGGCTCGACAATCTTCGGCCGTTACTCGGTGCCACACGTGAAGGCACGCTTGGTCGATCTTCTCGAAGCTGGTCAGACCGGGCCTCTGCAGCCGCGGCCCCTCGAATTCGACGTTCGCCGTAGACACTCCCGCTTCAAAGTGCCGGAGCAGCTCTCCTGCACTGACGTAGATCCAAAACCCTGGATCGAGAGACGAGGGAATCACGTCCACGTACGATGGGAGATGGATTGGGAAGATCTGGTCCCCTTCGCACTCGAGTGGTTCGTCCGCGTGGAGGCGAAGCAGGGGTCGGCGTGGTCCGCCCTTCAGTTCATGGGACGGGACTTCGACGATGTCCACACTCTCGTACACATTGAACGAGATGGCACCTTCGCGCCTGGCTCCGGGACCACTCGGTGGCACGCCCGCCTCGGGCTACCCGCCCGGTCGGACGAACAGGGAGCGCTGCGGGTCTCCGTAAACCAGCGCGGCGACTTCCCAGGCTTTCAGATCGCGGTTCCCCCTAAGACGTGATCTGAAAGACGCTTGCGTCTACCTCCAGGGACGGTAGAGCTTCGAGGCCGAACCCTTAGCTCGTGAGGTCTGGAGCCGTCGACTGGGCTCACGTTTTAGAGTCGCGAAACGCACAGCGCGTGGGCCTCGCATGCACCTATGCACTCAGCCCCACATGCACCGAGCCGGTGTCAAACCTGGAGGGATCGCATTGAAAGACTGGAAGACGCTGTCACGAGCGCTATTGCTCTGGCGGGCTCGACTGGGGCTTGATTGGACCCTTCCCCGGTACAGCTACCAGCTGATGTACTTGTACATGAGTCGGATCAGCCGGTACGCCTCGTCCATGGATCGCGCCTCGTACTCGACGGCCGTGCCGTCCACCCGTCGCATGCTTGGGACGGCCTGCAGGATGTCAGCACGTGTCGTGGTCGCGAACCGCATGCGCACGGTCACGGGCTCTTCCACATCGAGCGGCCGCGCGCCGGACAGGTCGCGTAACGCCTCCCGCGTCGCCGCGCGCAAGCGCTCCCGCACCACTTCGGGGTGCTCGAGTTTGGCCACGGAAGAGCCGATGGCTTCTTTGGTCGCCACCGTCCGGGCGTGGACCAGTTCCCGAAACTGAACCGTGAACGTCGAGTCGCCGGCGGCGAGGATCACCGGCACGCCGAAAGCTCCGGCGTAGTGGGCATTCAGGCCTCCTTCGCCCACCTCAACGCCGTTGAGCCATAGCCCCTTTACCGAGCCGGAACCGGTGTGCGCGAGGAACCCCCCGCCCGTACCCGCCCGCGCGTGATACCCGAGGAAGATCACCCCGTCGAACGACTCATCCAGCCCCTGCACCATGCCCAGTGGCTTGATGTTGCCCTGGATGTACTGGACGCGCTCATCCAATCGATTATGGAGGAGATTCTGCATGTCCCCGTGCGAGTCGTTGACCAGAATCTGCGCCGGTCCATGCTCGAAGATGGCCTCGACCACGGCATTCACCTCCGCCGTCATTAGCTCCCGGCCCAGCGCGTAGTCCTTCCCGGTGCCCGAGGTCATCTTCGGCGTTCCGATGCCGCCGATCCCTTCCATGTCCACCGAGATGAAGATCTTGAGCGCGCGGTCCTGCGCGTGAAGCGGAGAGCGCACGGAGGTACCGCAGAGACCTACGATCATGGTGAGACAGGAAACCAGGAGTCTGGGTCGAATCATCCGGAATCTCCCACTGGCTGGCGGCCACGTTGACTGCTGATCCGACCGCTTGCGATGCGAATCAGCTTACCGTCGGGTTTCGCTCCCCAAGGTGGTAGCTGAGAAGCGGACACGCGAGGCTCTACCGCAGCTCCTCTCACGGTGCCGGTCACGGCGCCGGAGCACCCACCTCTGGCGCCACCCGCCACTCCGCAGCACCGTACCCGACCGCTTGGAAGCTCGATCCACCCACGAAAGGACTGAGATATGCCCCGATTAGCGGTGTTCAGCCTCCTGTGGGGAGTGCTCGCTCTCACGGTCGTCGTTCCGGCCGCCGCCCAGGAAGCGGAGTCGGAGCTTCTCGCCGTCGGTGCGGTGGCTCCCGACTTCGAGCTCCCGGGAGCGACGCGGTATGGCCTCCTGGAAAGCCCCATCCGCTTGAGCGACTACCGAGGCGAGACCGTCGTCCTGGCGTTCTTCTTCCGAGTCAGGACGCCCGGGTGAACGGTTCAGATGAGAGCGTACCGTGATCAGTACGCAAGTCTTTTCAACGAGGGGCGAAACGTCGTCCTGATCGGCATCTCGAACGACTCGCCGGAGGAGCTCGCCTCCTGGCTCAAGGACGAGGATTTCCCGTTCGTGTTCGCAAGCGACGCCGCTAATGACGGCGCTACGTACACGGAGTTCGGCGGTGGTCTGAGAGACAACAACATGGTCGAGAGCCGGACCGTGATCGTGGTCGGGCCCGACGGTGAGATCGCGGGCGTTATCCCGCGATTCAACCAGGTCGATCCGCTCGCCTACGAGGAGCTCGCCGCGATCATCGACGAGGTGACGCCAGACCCGGAAGACCCGTAGACGAGGGTCGGGCGGGGGCAGATCAGCTCCCGCCCGACTCGGCGTTTCCCAGGACATTCTCCACGGCGCCCATAAGATCCTGCCGCGCGCCGACGCCCGTGTAGACGACCTTTCCCTCTTCATCCAGGATGACGATCACAGAAGTGGTCGGCGCTTCGTACGCTCGCACCGCCGCGCCACGGCCGTCCCAGAGATATGGATAGCCCGGGTCGTGCTCCTCTACGTGTCGCTTGACCCGGCGGAGTGATTGCGACACGGCGACGGCGACGGCAACCACGTTCAGCCGGCCGCCGTAGGTCGCGTGAATTTGGTCCAGCTGCGGTTGTAGCGCTTCGCAGTTCTCGCACCAGCTGGCCCAGAACTCGATCAGGGTCGGCACTCCATCCACGTAATCCAGTAACTCGACAGCGTTGCCATCCAGATCCTGGAGGGCTGCCTGCGGAGCCTGTGTTCCGATCGGGAGGCTGACCTCGCCCTCGCCTGCCTGGGCTCGGAGCCCGCTCGGGGCGAGGCAAGCTCCGATCACCAGCAGACCCGTCCCGATCTTCGCACGGCGAAGAGGTGCCCCGCTCGCAGGTCCGTGCCCTGGGGATACCGTGCTGGTCACAGGTTGAAGCCCGCCCTGATAAGGTAGTATTCGGCCACCGCGATCATGATGACCGCCGCCACTCGTTTCATCCATACCATCCAGGGACCCGAACGTGGCAAACGGGCCAAAGTTCCCGAGAAGATGCCCACGACCACGAGCAGGGTGGTCATGCCGATGGAGAACACGAACAGGTACACGAAGCCCATGAGCCCCGCCCGGGTAGCAGCCACCCAGGTGAGAACGACCGCGAACGCCGGCGCGCCGCACGGTGCCGCCACGATCCCGGAGCTCGCCCCGAGCAGAAACACCCCACCGTAGGAACCCCCTCCCCGCCGGCTCGCCCACTCCAGCAGCCTGCGAGGGATCGGCACGGGGAAGACGTCCAGCATGAAGAGCGCGAACAGAATGAGAAGGTTGCCGATCGCCGCGAGCGCCCAGGGGCTGGCACTGACCGTCCCGAACAGCGTGCCGGTGAGCCCGGCGATCATGCCGAGAAAGGCGTACAACATCGCCATTCCCCCGACATAGGTGAGCGTAAGCCTGACGGTCCGGCCGCGAGTCTGATTCTCCCGAGCGGTGCCCGTGATGATCGACGCGGTGATCGGGATCATCGGATAGATGCAGGGCGTGAGGCTGGTGAGCACCCCCGCCACGAACAGCGTTCCCAAAGCGAGTAGCGGGCTGCTCGAGAGAGCCTGAGAAAGCCCGCCCGCCGGCTCCACCTGGATCGACAGGAGAAGAAGGTTCATCGTGCGGCCACCTTTCGTGCAAGCACGATATAGGTCTCGCCGACCACCCCTGATCCGTAGAAAGCGCGAAACAGCCACCGGGCCGGAGCGCCGACGAGCTTCTGCAACGGCCCGGCGAAGTCGCCGGCTGTCGTCGACTCGACGACCGTGAATCCCTCCTCGGCGAGCAAGGTGCGCACCAGGCTATCGGGCAGCGGAGAACGATGCCCCGTGGCTTCGTACAATTCCGGCCCAAAGAACAGAAGCTCGCCCTGAAGAAGGAACTTGAGCCGTCCGATCCAGCTCGCGAGGTTCGGAGTCGAGAGCAGAAGCAGACCGCCATCCTCCAACAGCTGATGCGCCTGCCGGAGGAATCGTGTAGGGGACTCGAGGTGCTCGATGATCTCGATCGCGGTGACGAGTTGAAATCGGCGCCCGAGTTGCTCCGCGAAATCCCCGTTGAGGTCCAGCGCTATCGGATCGGCGCCTTCGAGCTCGAACCTGGGCGGGTCGAACTCCACCGCGTGAAGATCGCTGAAGCCGGCGTCTTCCAGACGCGCGAGGAACGCTCCTGAGCCGGAGCCCAGGTCGACCACCCCGACGCTCGGATCGACGTGTCGCACCAGCAATGCGAATGCGGCCTCGTGCGTGCCGGGCGCGCAACGCATCAGGAGACCTCGGTAGGTCTCTCTTTCTCGGACCCCGAGGGACCCGCTCATCGGTGGGGCTTTCCGAGAGGCTCGCGGTGCGCGTGCTCTGAAGTCATGCATGAAACGGCGTCTACCTCGCTCATTTGTCCAGCGCGAGCAGCCTTTTCGGACCCTGGCCCATACCACGCATAGCCGCGTCCGGATTCGTGGAATAGCTTGGTATCATCCCGAGGAGACCTATCGCTGCTACGGAGATCCGCCATGAAAGCGGTCATCCTGGACGGTTCGAGGGACGGTGACGATTCGCTGAGCACCACGCACCGAGTCCTCGTCGACGAGCTCACCGAGCTCGGGTGGGAGACTCGGACCTTCGTCTTGCGCGAGCTCGACATCTCGTACTGCCGTGGGTGCTTCGAGTGCTGGGTGAAGACACCCGGTGTATGCGTTTCGACGGGTGTGGGACGCGATATCGCGGGAGCGGTCATGCAGAGCGATCTGACCGTGTTCCTCACGCCGGTCACCTTCGGCGGGTATTCATCGGAGCTCAAGAAGGCCGTCGATCACCTCATCGGCCTCGTATCCCCCTTCTTCATGCGAATCGGGGGGGAGACCCACCACAAGCCACGCTACGCCCGATATCCGCGACTGCTCGGCGTGGGACGCTTGTCGGAGGCGGACGACGAAAGCGAGCGAATCTTCACGACCCTGGTCGAGCGCAACGCCATCAACCTGCATTCGCCTTCTCACGCGGCCGGGGTCATCCTCGACGCCTGGCCCGCCGCGGAAGTTCAGGCCGAAGTGCGGTCCCTTCTCATGACGGCCGCCTAGGAGGCTGGCAGACCTATGGATTCCCCCGGACGAGTGCTGCTTTTGGTCGGGAGCGCCAAGCGAGGCCGAAGCACGTCGGACGTGCTCGGCACGACCCTCCTCCAGCGATTGGGTGAGCACGGGCTCGAGGGAGAGACGCTGTTCCTGCACCGGTCGGTTCATACGGAGAAGCGTCGCCGGGAGCTGCTCGCGGCGACGGAGCGTGCGGACATCCTCGTCCTCGCCACCCCCCTGTACGTCGATGCACTGCCTTACCTGGTCGTCAGGGCCCTGGAGCTGATCGCGGAGCACCGCCAAACGAGACCCGCCGCGGACCGGCAACGCCTGGTGAGCATCCTGAACTGCGGCTTCCCCGAGGCGCACCACAACGACACGGCCCTCGCCATCTGCCGACAGTTCGCACGCGAAGCCGGTTTCGAGTGGGCGGGCGGACTCAGCCTGGGTGGCGGTGAGGTCATCAGCGGCCAGCCACTGGAGTCGAAGGGCCGCATGGTGCGGAACGCCACCCGGGCACTCGAGCTGAGTGCCGATGCCCTGGCCGCGGGGGAGGCGGTACCCGAGGAGGCCGTGAGCCTGATGGCCAAGCCTCTGATTCCGGCTCGCGTGTATACCTGGCTGGGTGCGGCTGGCTGGAGGCGGCAAGCGAAGAGGCACGGCGTGAAAGACAGGCTCGAAGATCGGCCCTACGAATCCGTCCGGGGGGTGGCCGACCCGCCCGAGTGACCCGTGAGCGACCCGCCGGTTCGATCACGTGATGCGGTAGATGTACGCTCGCTGGATTCGTACTCCGTTCAAGACGTTGTCCCGAATGCGGACGCCATGAATGCCCGGGCCGGTCCGCAGAGCGGAGCGCATGATCCGGATGACGCGCGCGTCCGGTTTTGCCACGCCGATTTGTGCCATCGTCAGCGGGTCGAAGCTGTCGGATTCATCGAGAAGACTGCGGATTCGGGACTGCCCGATCTTCGACCCGTACTGTGCGAGAGGACCTCCGCCCAGGACCAGGCGCCAGTCGGCGACATCGCGGAACCAGAGCCAAAAAGCCGATTCCGGCCCGGCGCCCGCCGCGTCGAGCGCCCGCACGAGCGACTCACCGGCCTCGATCAACCTCGCGGTCGGCGCCTCGGCGCCCGACTCGGAGTCCGGTTCGGAGTCCGCCGCCGGCCCACGCACTCTCCGTCGCTGCGGGTGCAGGTTCCCGGGGATTCGGAGGGCCGCCACGCTCGCGCGCACAGCTCCCTACCGGTGCCGAGAGGACGATCGGGACGACCCGAGACCAGGTCCTCCGGTCAATCCTCCTCCCCCTGGCCTGAATTAGCTGCCTTCGGCGTGCTGGCCGATCGGTTGCCGCCGCTCATGTGACCCATATGCAAGCGCCCGTCTACCTGTCCGCCCTCGTCGAGCTTGATGCGCGGGCTATGGACGTTTCCCTCGATCTGGCAGGTGTCTTGAAGCTCGACTCGGGCCTCACCGGTGATCGTGCCCGCGACGCTTCCGGCGACCACGATGTCTCGTGTCGTGATGTCACCCGCCACGGCCCCGTCTCTCCCGATGACGACCGACTTCAAGGACTCGATGCTGCCTTCTACCCGACCCTCGATGCGAACCGTCCCGTCGCACTTGATCTGCCCGGTGACCTCCATCCCCGGCCCGACGACCGAGACTGTGCCGCCGGTCTCGCGAATCGTGCTCTCGCCGTGATAGTCGTTCGCCATGTTCAACCCTCGATTCCTCATCGTGAACATCCAGTCGGCTACGGGACATCAGGTGATCCACGGGCCTTTCCACCGTCGAGAACTGCAATTGCCGTGCTCGCCGGTGGGGATACGAACCGAAGCATCGTAAACGAGCCTCTTGCCGGCCACCTCGCTCCTGCTACTATGCGTCCATAGCGGTGGCGCTCACGGTCGCCCCGCCGAGAAGATGC